>CALAVF010000352.1 GCA_937892315.1 uncultured Prevotellaceae bacterium
GAGATTTCGGAGGGTGATTTGAAGACATTTCTGTGTAATCTGCTCAATCGTGCCGCAGGCACTTGTCGGGATAAAAAACGACATACCCCTTTGGGGTGATTAAAGGGATTAAGCGGATTTTTCATATGCCATGTGGGGCATCTCCCCGTCTTTGTCGTCATGTCAATTTCGTCTTGGCAAAAAAGGCACGTAGGAAGCGTTGAAAGTGGTCTGAGTCAGACCGCCGAGGTGGTGTGACTCAGACCACTCGGGCGATGTGAGTCACACCACTTCAGAGGTGACGGGTGTGTCATTTTGTCCTATAGGGGGATATGTTTTCGGAGGGATGAAGGAAGTGTTTTTATGGGGAGAAGGGGAATGTCGGTGAGGCTTGAAGGGGCAAACAACGGTGGTTTGCTTAGTCATAGAAGTTCCAACTGAGTCCAAAGCGGATGTTGCTTGGGTTCATTGGGTAGCCTGGTCCCCAGAAGTAACGTCCTGTGCCTTGGTTCGCATGGTGGTACTGGATGTAGAAACGTGTGCGTTTCAGGTCGAAGTTTGCATAGGCGGAGATGACGGGATAGTTGCCTATCTTGACCCGTTTGTTGGCACTTTGATTCATGAACATGCCCAGAACAGGCGAATAGTCGGGGGCGTCGTATTCTGTGAAATAAACCAAATCGCCTCCCAACTCCGTCTTGAGCACTTTGGCAATGTTGAAACGGATGTAAAGATTGCTGTACAATGAAATCGTAGGGAGGGGTAGCACGTCTTTGTTTGTGCATGTCTGATAGGTCACATCGTTGTCCCAATGCAGAATACCCAGTGTGAAGTTTTGGCGGAGGTTTGCACTGACCACCTGAATGTTGTCGCTGCATTGGAGTGCTGACACATTATTTGTATATATAGGGTCTTCTGTGTCGGCGTTCAGCGTTGTTCCCGTGTTCTGGAAATAGCAGAAATTCTTCATGTTCTCTACCCCGACCGTCAGTTTCGTATGGGTGTAAGGGAACGTGATGACACCCTCAATCCGTTGCCGCATCTCTTTTTCTGTTTTTTGGTCCCACCATGCGTGTTTGCTGTGATAGTGGCGGAAGTAGAAACTTGGGTGTGTATTCTTGATGTAGGCATTGAGAGCCACCTGTGCCGTATCGCCCAGCAGGGGAATGTTGACTTCGGCATGGCCGTTGATGTCAAATTGCCCGATGCTTTCGCCTGCCAACACAAACTCAGCATCCAAATTGTAGTGTACCTTCTCGCCCTGCGAACGGATGATTTGACCACCCACGAGAACGTTGTGTTCGGTGTACTCTTCCTTGGCAATCATCCCGTTCGTGTTGGTGTAATAGCCTCCATAGAGGGTGGAGTCGGGCAGGGTGAATTTGTTGTATTCGTAGCCAACGTATGCGTTCAGCCCGAACACCGCCCATTTGTTGAAACCTTCACACAGGGACAATCCCAGCAAGTTCTTCACCGAGAAGTTCTTGGTGCGGTCTTGTGCCGAATCTCCCGGCAGATAGGTGTATGAATGGTAGTCGGTTGGTTCTTCGTAGGCACGATAGTTACGCATCATCTTCTGAAGTTTCAGCGTGTGGAAGATTTTGCTGACTGGCACAAAGACCTCCTTCGTAGTGGTGGAGTCAACTTCTTCTTCTCGATAGAAGCCGAGGTTGTAGTGGTGGTTGAAGAAAACGATGTCGTGCTCTTGGCGATTCCAGGTGTTGGACAGCAGGGTGGGGAAGTCGCTCGTTCCATAGTTTCTCGCCATGCTTTCTGGATTCGTGATGTAATTCTCGTCTTCAAGACCGCCGTTCTCAGCCGCTTTCATGAAATTGTGCTGATAGTAGAAGTGGAAGTTGTATTTGTCAGCAATGTAGGATGCCCATGCCGAAGCGTTCATGAACGAGGTGTTTTGACTGTCGTAATACCCCTGTCCATAAATGTAGTCGAAAATGCCACCGAAGTTGAAATGTTTGCCTGCATTGTTGGTATAGACCGCTTTCACGTGGTCAGAACCCGTTGTTTTCGAACCATTCCAGTTGTAGGTGACGTTCATGAATGGCGACTTCGTGTTATAGTAGCGGAAATGTTCTGTGTCCACAAAAAACATGTCGTAAGGGTCGGTGAAAAAGAACGTTGACATTTGTGGACGCTCCATGAAGATGCGTGACATGCGAGGCGAGCCAACGTTTCCGAGCGTATTGTAATGTCCCTCCTTCCCCTCGGGCAAATCGGAATTCATGAAGAGGTGCTGCAACGTGTCCACGTATGTGCTTGTCATGTTGCCATACTTCTCGTCCAGCGTCCATGCCCAGATGTCGTTGGGGACGGTTTTCCCCTTGGCACGAGATGACAAGGAGTCGGGGCGTGCATCCATCGACATGTCGGAATTGCTTTCCAACTCCGAC
Organism: uncultured Prevotellaceae bacterium; assembly: GCA_937892315.1. The sequence continues at coordinate 2,388 of CALAVF010000352.1, forward strand.
ACAATACGTTGTGCATTTGCCACAGCGGCAAATGCGACCAACAGGGAAAATAGGATGGGTTTTCTTAAATTCAAAACTTTCAGAATGTTTTTACGCTGACACTAAAAAGCGAGAATCATGGTTTCTGATGAATCTTTCTTTCCCGTCATGGAGTCAGAACATAAAGCGCAAGTAGAACTCCACCAATTTGAGAACGACGGCACCAAAGCCCACGCTGAAGAACAGCACTTTCTGGTCGGGGAGTACAAAATAAATGACAACGGCAGCCACGAATCCAATCATGAAAATCCAGTTGAGCACTCTTCTTGCGGTCGTCACGCTGTCGCTGGACGATTTGCCCTTGTGCCATTTCTGCCGACTTTCTCTTTTGCTCTCCGCAACGGCTTCTGCAATGATTTTATCAACGTCTTCTTGATTCATCTGATGAAAAATCGTTAGTGATAAATACGGCTCTCTGCCAATTTACTGATTGATGGTTTCTGAAATTTCTTTCTTCAGTTCGTTCACCAAGTCAATCGTCTTGATGCGGAACTTGCCAGGAATGCGCCTCAGTTCACCTTTCTTGTTGATGCACTCTTTGTCGCTAATCCAGTCTTCTGCTGTCACACGGTCGAACTTTCCTTCACCTTGGTCAACGTTGAATGCCAGATTGTGAAGGCAGAACTCCACCTGACCGTCATTCACTTGGAGGTCAAGCACATAAAAAGCCTGGGTGTAGTTCTTTGCCAGAGTCTTCATGGAGAAAATCAGTTCCTCGGCACCCAGGCATTGAATCGTTCCACTCTGCTTGTCTGCAGCCTTGACAGAAGAGTATTCGATGTTCTTGAAAAAGTCTGCGTCTGTATAATTGCCACGCATACTGTTGGCTTCATAACGAAGGCTTGCCCATTGTGCCAACTTGGTATAAATGTCCGCTTTTTGTTTGCCTGTTGCAGCAATGACATCTTTGAAGACGACTTTTCCGTCCACCTCAGGCACAGCACCCTTGGCGGCGTATGCCGACATATTTTCATTGGCAGCCTTTGGTGCCTTTCGTGCAAAGAGACCTTCACTTTGTGCTTGCATCATCATGGGAAGTGCCACCGCAAGCATGGCAACAATCATTTTCTTCATATTCTTTCAGTTTTTTATAGTTATTTCGTTGCAAAGTTAACGCTTTTGTCACTTATAGTCAAATTATTACCTTTAAATCTTCTAAAAACGTCCCCATTAAAACAACAGAGAGACACCATTTTGTTGGTATCTCCCTGTTCTGTTGCATCAATCGGCACGTCTGGATGCCGCATGGTCATTTCTTCTCGCCCGATCCATGCGGTTTCTGGGTATTTCCCTGTTGCTGATTTCCCCGCCTTGGATGGAATTGCTTCAAAGCCTCCATCTGGAAACGGTTCAGGGCTTGACGCACCGCATACACCTTTTGCCATGAAGAGAGCACCGAGCGGAACTTCTTGTAGTACGTCTGTTCCACCTTCTTGATGTTCACTTCGATGTTGTTCGACTGGTTCACAATCTGCTCATATTCAGCCTCTTTCAAGTTTCCCTTCCAGCCTTTCATCATCAGTTCCTGCTTCTCCTTCATCAGTTCCTGCTGTTTTACAAACATCTCATTCAGCAGCGGGAAAAACTTGGCGGCTTCAGCATCGGTGAGTTTTGCCTCACGAGTCACAAACTCCGTCATGTGTTTCTTGTACAATTCAGGATTGAACTCCTTGCGGGCATCCTCCTGCTGTCCTCCCGTCCTTGACCCGTCGCCAGAGCGTTGGGCATTGATGCTGATGCAGACCATCAGTGCCATGATAAAAGAAATCAACTTGTTCATAGTCTCCATGTGTTTTTATCAGATTTTACTATTCAGTATAGCCCGACAGGTAGTCATAAACCGCCATGTTGTCCGCCATTGTGTAAGTCATCAGGTCCTCGTTGTAGTCATCGTCGGTGTACTCCGCTCTCATTTCCTCCACGTTCTGTGTCGTGGTAGGCAAAACATTCAGAGCCACCGTCACAATCAGAGCAAGCGAGGCAGCGATAGAGACGACACTAATCCACAAGTTGCGGCGACGGTTCTTGTTGATGTCAACAACCTTTGTGTTCTTGTCCGAAACGTCTTCCTCTGGAATCTGTTCCATGATACGAGCGGTAAGATTGTCGAAATATTCATCAGACACCTTGAATGGGTATCTGCCACCGTTCAGGTTTAATATTCTGCTATCTTTTGTACTCATATTTTTGTGGTATTTATTGGTTTGACTTTCTTTCTCCTAAAAGGTTTAATCATTCGTGTACATTTTAAATTGATTCTTCATTTTTCACTCTTCATTCTTTATTTTTATCTGTCTCCGGCTCATGATTCCTTCGCCTTGACAAAGTTCGTAATCTTCTCCACCGCGATGTGGTACGACGCTTTCAACGCACCCACGCTGGTGCCCACCAGTTCTGAAATCTCCTCATATTTCTTCTCCTCAAAATACTTCATGCAGAACACCTGCCTTTGTTTTGCTGGCAGGGTAGAGACCGCTTGCATCAGCACCTGTTCCGTCTCGTCACCGTCAAAGTCTTCATCCGCCACGAAAGTTGCCTGTCCCGTAAAGTCTTCGTCATCAATCGACACCATCTGTCGCCGCTGTTTCAGAAATGTCAACGACTCGTTATACGCAATTCTGTACAGCCACGTGCCCAGTGCCGAATCACCCTTGAAGCCGTCAATGCCTTTCCACGCCTTGATAAACGTGTTTTGTAGCACATCGTCCGTATCCTCATGGTTTTGCAGCAGATAGTGAATCTGCCAGTACAATTGCCTTGAAAAGCAGTTGACAATATCCTCAAACGCCCGTCTCTTTGTCCGTGCGTCCTTCAGTCTCTCCAGTATGTCCTGCTCATTCAACTTTGCCATGCGTTTCTCTGTCTTGCAAATTTTAGACCTCCAACTTCACCAAAGGTTTAACCCCTCCAGCGGTTGACGTTGCAAAGATACGAAAGATTTTGCAAAACAAAAGAAAAATGGAGAAAAAATCAGAGATTACGCAGATTTTTCACAAGTCATGTAGGGGAGTACCTTTGCCCCTTCTTGGTGGAATGTCAATTTCGTCTTGGCTAAAACGGCACGCAGGAAGCGTTGAAAGTGGTCTGAGTCAGACCGCCTCGGTGGTGTGACTCAGACCACTCAGGCGGTGTGACTCACACCACTTCGGAGGTGACGAGTGTGTCATTTTGTCCTATTGGGGGAGATTGTTTCGGAGGTTGTTGGGAAATGTTCGAGGGGAAGGAGAGGAAATGAGAAAAATGGAAAAAGAAATAGGTTTCGAAGTGTGTTACTTTGAAGCCTTTTGTTGTTTCTTTTTTTCTTTCATCCGTTTGCGGATGGATTCGAAGTCGTGCCGCCATGTGAGGCCGAGGCCTTGGGTGTTGAGGGTGGCTTTGGTGAAGTAGCGGTCGTTGGTTTGGTTGTAGGCTTTGACGTAGAGGGTGCCTTTCTGGTTCATTCGCCATTTCACTTCGAAGTCGCCGATGAAGTTGGCTTGATTGGTCAGGGCGTTGTCGCGATAGCCGAAGGCGCCATTGATGAGCAGACGCTCGTCGAGCAGATGGCCGGAGAGGATGCCTTCCACGTCAAGGTCATCCCAGCCCTTCTCGCCGGTGGTGAGGGACGAACCGAAGTTCCAGTTGGTGTTGTTGCCAATCACGTTGCTGAGCATCTGGTTGATTTGTCCGCTCAGGGTGGAGGAGAGCAGGGAGTTGGCAACTTGGTTGGAGTTGTCGGTGCCGTTGGCACGGGCATATTCGTTGGGGTAGAAACGTCCAAGTCCGAGCAGGTATATCATCTGGGTGTTCATCTCTTCCTCGGAGTTAATCATGGAACGCACCAGTTGCCGCACTTCTTCGTTGACGTTCGGGATGTCCATGTCGAAGGCAAAGTCCATGTTGCCGAGTTTGCCTGTGATGTCAAGGATGCAGATGACCTTCACCTTGTTGTTCTGAGAGAAGGCGGTAGTGGCGGTGAGGTCGCTGAGGGGCACGGCATTGATGGTGTGGTGGCAGATGAGGTGGATGTTGGCATCGAAGGGGTTGCCGTTGAACTCGACCATGGAACCTGGCTGGAGGGCGAGGTCGCGGAAGATGATGTCTTGCAGATAGAGGCGGTAGGAACCTGAACCGATGTTGTAGTTGCCGAAAAGTTGGAAAGAGCCTTTGTTGTACCACTTGGCTGTGAGTTGGGCGTTGCCGAAGGTACGCATGTAGCCGTCTTCGATGTTGTCCATGCGGAGTTTCACCTCGCAGGCAGGTGTAAGGTTGATGTCGAAGTTGATGAAGATGTCGCTGTCGTAGTTCTTCTTGGCTTCTTTCACGATGGTGAGCGAGTCTTTTTCCACGGCAGCGGGGGCTTCTTCATCGTGAAGTGTGAGGAACTGCGGATGGAGGGTCAGCAGGGAATCGCGGTCGCGGAACTCGATGAAGGTGTTGCCTGTGATGGCATCGGGTGTGGCGGCATCGTAGGCGAAGACGGAGCCTTTGGTGGGCGTGACACGGGCATTGACATAGAGCGGATGGCCGTCGCTGCCGTCGATGCTTAGGTCGCCGTCGGCAAAGACGGTGGCAAGGAACTTGTCGCTGTTGAATTCGGTTTCGTCGTAGGCAAGCAGTTCGTGCAGGTCTGCCTTGAAGTGGTAGGCGAAGTTCTTCATGTTGCGGTGGGTCACCTGCCCGTTGATGGTGGAGCGATGGCCGAAGCGGTCGTAGATGCTGATGTCCTTGAAGTCGAACAGGTAGGGGCGTAGATGGAGTGTGTCCCCCTCGATGTGGTAAGGTACATTAGTGGCACGAAGCCGCAGGTTCATGTTGGGCACGGCATCGCCGACGATGTTGACGTCGTTGAGCGGGCCGATGATGCTGATGGGGCCTGTGACATAACCAGACACCTCTTTGAAGACTCCGCCGAGGAAGCCGTGGATGAAGGCGGCGTTGGTGTTGTGGGTATCGACATTCAGCCGTATGTCGTTCTTGGCGGGAGAAATCCAGCCATTGACCGTGGTGATGCCTGTCACGTTCTTGTCTCTGCCTGTCAGCCCGTCGGGCACGGAGTAGAGGTCTACGATTCGCCCTTCCACAGAAATGCCTTCCACGTCCTTGTCCCAATGTGCCTCGATGTTGGCATTGCCGATGGGACCTTCTTGCACGGAGAGGTCTTCCACGTAGAGGTTGGCTCGCAGGTCGGGCACACCGCCGCCCAGCACATTGTTGACAACGGCTTGCCCTGATGCTTTGCCGGCAAAACGCACAGCGGTGAAATCGACGAGGGAAATGAAATACTTGATTTCGAGGTTGTTGAGGGTCGCCACCAGAGAGTCGGAAGGGGAGTTGGATGCCTTGCCGTCGATGGCAAGGAAACTGTTGGTGTTATTGTTGGCAAACTTCACGTTGTGGCACTCAATGTTCTTCTTGTAGAATGAGATGCGTGAAGGTGACACCGTCCATGTCGTGTCGTTGATGACTGCGGTGGATTTTCGCAGGGCAATGTCGGTCTTCATGCTGCCCAAAGAGTCTTTGAACTGAATGACAGGCAGCAACTGAAGGATGATGTGGTTTCTGCCTGTTGTGTTCAGGTAGAGGTCGCTGGTGATGCGGTTGTCGTGGATGTCGGCAGCCACGTTCAGTTGTGTGGAGGAATTGGGCACGTCGTCATCGTCGCTCTCCTTGTACGTGGAGGCGATGGCATGGACGTTCATGTTTTCGGCGGTGGTGTTGCAAGTCACGGCGATGTCGTCGTACTGCTTACCATTGTAGGTGAGGCATGGAGCCGAGAGTTGTAGTGCCATCTGTTGGGTTGTGGAGTTGACGTTTCCGAACAGGTGGACGGGTTGTGTGATGTCGAAATCGGCTTCTGTGAAGTGGTGCAGAAGCGGGGCGTCGGTGATGGTCAGGTCATAGTCGAAATTGGCTTGAGGGGCTTCATTCGATTTGACGATGGCTGGCAAGTGGTGTGCCAACTGATGGGTGACACTTGCTACGATGTCGGGAAGACTGACGTTGCCTTGGATGTTTCCTGAAAGGAGGTCGCTGTCGAGGGTGTAGAGGCTCTCGCCTTGTTCCTGTCCTTCAGCATGAAAGGAGAGGTTGTTCATGTGGTAGTGGTCGGTGGGGGTGTTCAGGTTGAGGTCGGTGATGTCGAAGTCTCCATAGAGGTGCTTGAAGTCGCTTCCGTGCAGGTTGGCTTGGGCATTGAGAGAAAGCGTTTCTCCTGCATGTTTGTCGGTGAGGTTCAGTTTGTTAGGATTGAAGTTCTCCAGCAGAAGTTGAAGTTGAATATCTTTGGATGGTGTGTCCGTATAGGCAAAGTCTGTTTGGGCTTTGAAGTGCTCATCGTCAATGCTGGCTGTACCTTCGATTTGGGCGGAAGTGCTGCGTGCGTCGAACGTGATGTTCTGGTAGTTGTAGCCGTTGTAGTGGAGATTGTGAATCTCTCCAGACGCCGTTCCTGCAGGGAAGGGTTTTGTATCTGCGAGATTCATGGCAAGGTCGATGTCCAGCGAAGTGGTGCCCAGTTTTTCATCTTCCAAAATCTTGCCTAAATGAATGCTGTCGCCTTGGATGTTTCCTTCCAGAAAGCGTTCGGCATCGTAGGTCAGTTGGTAGTCGGCATTGCCAATGTCTGTGCTCACCTTGCCTCGGGAAGTGAGGGTCTTGTCGGCAGCATAGTTGATGTCACCTGCATAGTTGAATGTTCCGACGGATTCAATGAGATGGTCCTTGCCGTGTTCTGGCATAAAAATGTCTGCCAGTTGTTGCATCTCGTGGCTGGTGAGGCGTAAGGTCGAAATGTTGGAAACGATGTTTCGTGTTTGGGAGTCAAGTGGATTTTCAATCTCCGCAGATGCCGAGAACAGGAAATCCTCGCCGCTTTGTAACAGCAGGTCTTTCAGCGTGATTCGTTCTTCATTGCCTGCTGCTTCCATTTGGAAACTGATAGGCGTGGTGAGTTGTGCCAGTTTCTCATTGAGGAAAGAGAGGTCGCGTGGAGAAAGACTGCCATGAATCGGCGTTGAAAAGAACTGAAATTTCTTTTCTGTTTCGTACTTGCCGTATTGAGCATAGAGGGAGTCAATGGCAATGTCGGAGTGGGGAAGTGAGAGGTTGAAGTGGGTTAGTGTGGCGTATTGTTCGTTGGCTGCTAACCGCAGTTGTGTGTTGTGGATGGAAAGCCCAGAATTGAGTTCTTTTGCCTGCAAACGGCGAATGGTGAGGTTGATGGAGTCGTTGCTCAGATGACGAAGCAGGAGGTTCATGCCGCAGTCGTGCAGATGCAGGTGGTTGGCATCCATGTTGTTGGGGCGTGTAGCCTCTGACAAGACGTCGTAGGAAACATCGGCATGACGCATGATGAATGAACCGATGTGAAGGTCAATCTTTGACGGTTCTTCCTTTTCCTCGCTCTTGAAGGCATCGATGAGAAACTGAAAGTTCGGCTTGCTGTCGGGTGTCGCTTTGTAGAGGGTTGCCTTGGTGCCAAAGAGTTGTGCTGTGCCAATATCAATACGTCCGGCAAGCAGCGAGATCAGGTCGATGCTTGCCGACACACGTGCCACATGTGCCATCTGCTTGCCTGTTGGCTCATAGATGGTCATGTCGTTGACAATGATGCGATTCAGTAATCCGAGGTTGATGCTACCAATCTCTACTTTCGACTTGAGTTGACCAGTCAAAATATTAGAAGTCCAGCCTGCCAATGCTTGCTGCATGAAAGGGAGGCTGAACAGAAGAACGATGGCGGCGTACAGAGCCACAATCGTACCCACAATGTTGACTAATATTTTCTCAAGTCGTTTTATAGGTCGTCGTTGTTTAGCGTTTTACCTTTCTTTTGAAATCGACCATTTTGATGGCTGTCACGGCACATTCGTCGCCTTTATTGCCCATCTTGCCACCTGCACGGTCTTCTGCTTGCTGCATGTCGAGCGTTGTGATGAGTCCGTAGATGACAGGCACATCCTGCACGGCATTGAGACGGGCCAGGCCGTAAGTGACACCTTGGCAAATGTAGCGGTCGTGAGGGGTATCACCGCGGATGACACAACCGATGGCAATGACGGCATCCACGCCTGTCTTGACCATCTGCGATGCTCCGTACACCAATTCAAAACTGCCAGGGACGGTCAGCACGGAAATGTCCTCTGCTGCCACACCGTTCTTGATGAGTGTGGCTTTTGCCCCGTTCAAGAGGGCGGCAGTGATGTTCTCGTTCCATTCTGCCACCACGATGCCCATCTTCATGCCTGTAGCGTCGGGCACCGAGTTGATGTCGTAGTCGGAAAGATTATGATTTTTTGTTGCCATAGATGATGAGTGAAAAGTGAAAAACAAAAAGTGAAAAATTTGCTACCGCATTTGTTTGTCCACAGACAGGTAGCATACACT
>CALAVF010000353.1 GCA_937892315.1 uncultured Prevotellaceae bacterium
GGCGGCTTCCTCGCTGCGGTACCATCCAAGAACGACACCCGCCTCTACCTCTCCACTGAAGAAGACGCACAGGACATCTGGGCAGCCGTTTCAGAAGAGGACTACAACAAGTACGTCGAGGATTACGCAGACTACCTCGAGGCTCTCGACGAGTGGAACAAGAAGAACTACCAGGTAGGTGACGACATCACCCACCTCGCTCCAGCCACATGGGAAGGGCAGTCCGGCAACTACGGCGGCCTTGCCACCACGTCGGCAGAGCGCTACAGCGGATCTGGCTCCATCGAGGCAGGCGACGTGCTCACCCAAACCATCGAAGGTCTGAAGGACGGAACCTACGAGGTGACCCTTGACCTCGCCGCATCCTACACATCCGGCCGCGGTTTCGAGTGCCCGACCGGCGACGGTCTCGCAGTGGCATTCGCTAACGAGACAGAGCAGAACCTCGAGGTCATCGACAGGACGTGGGTATCCGAGGGCGAGCAGAATGTCGTGACCCTGAAGGCAGTCGTAACCGACGGCGTGCTGAAGTACGGCATCCAAAACCTCGCACCGGCAGGCAACTGGTATGTGGCTCACGTGAAGTCCATCGTGTACGTTTCGGAGAGCACCGAACTCCCAGTGGAACTCGCAGTGACCTTCAAGTCAACTACAGGTGCCTACTACGAGGGCATGACCGGCAACGCACCAGTTGCTGAGATCCTCGAGGCACTCGGTGCAGAGTCACTCGACGGCGTTGAAATCTACGCAGTTCAGTCAGATGGCACGCTCGACAGCAACTACCAACTCGGCACCACCGACGGTTGGCGCAACGCAGCCGGCGACTGGCAGGGCTGGAGTGCAGACGCATACTTCTACGTGAAGGTTGACTTCACCCGTGCGTCAACGCAGATATACGAAGTGGGCGGCTACCCGGGCAACACCGCCGAGGCAGCAACCTACACCGCCACCTACCTCTTCAAGAACGGCGAGAAGGAAATGACCTTCAAGGTGAACCTCGTTTATGAGGTGAGCGATGCTCCGGAACTCACGCTCGACGACCTGAACCAACTCGGCGGCGGCATCGAAGTCAAGTTCGACTCAGAGGCAGGCTCCTACTACGAGGGCATGACATCCGACGTTGACGTTGCAGGCATCCTCTCCACACTGGGTGTTGAGACCATCAGCGACGTGAAGATCTACGCCATCACATCTGACGGCAGCCTGAACACCGACTACCGCCTCGGCGGCACCGACGGCTGGCGCAACGCAGAGGGCGACTTCCAGACCTACGGCGCAGATGCATACTTCTACGTGAAGGCCGACTTCACCCGCGAGTCCGCACAACTCTACGAAGTAGGCGGTATGCCAGAGAAGACGACCGGCGTGACCTACACTGCCAAGTACGCATTCGTAAATCCTGCATCTGAAGCCAACGACGCAGTCATCCTGACCGTGACCTTGGTTTACCCAGAGGCAGACGCCATCAACGGTATCGACGCAACTTCAACCCTGAAGAATGGCAAGTACCTTGAGAACAACAAGGTTGTCATCATCCGCAACGGTGTGAAGTACAACGTGAACGGTACTGCTATCAAGTAGTCGCCACAATGGCTATTCGATGATATTTATCGCAGAGTCTAATCGTAGATTCAAAGCGTAAATATACAAAGTTAATATTTAAGTTGAAAAACTCCCCTGGACTGTGAAGTTCGGGGGAGTTTTGTATCGTCCTATCTACCATCCTATACACGTTACCTCGATACGTATCAATTCGTGTACTCGATTTGTATCGATATAATACCCGTACATGAATTGATACGTGTCGAGGTGACGGCGAAGAGTCTTGTGGGGCAACGACGGAGACTCTTCGGAGAAATACAAAAAAGTGAGGGCGAGACTCGCGTCTGGCCCTCACTTTTTGCTTTGCCTTGCTGTTTGAGTTTTGGCATAGCCCAAACAAATGAAGTGCATTTGTCTGTCGTTTTCACCTATTATGTTATCTACTAATCAATCATTATCTACAAGTCTCTCTGTTTCTTTTTGTGCTTTGATGCAATTGTCGGTTGCTTATGTCTCTTCATAAGCCCGGTTGTTCATTAATAAGCCAATCTAACAAATTCTATTTATCTAACTAATCTAAACGCTTTCTGTCTAACGAATTGAATCGCTGTTTGTGTCTGTTGACAATGCAAAGTAACACATTTTTTAGCAGCCTGTGTACAAAAAAAGTCTAAACAAATGGGAAAATAATACAAAAGCGGTGTTGGGACATAAAATTTGGACGATTTTTGTCTTGCTTTGGATTATTTTGCCATCTTTTGGGGACTTGTAAGGCTGAAAAATGATAAAAAAGTGGGATTTGTTTTGTTCTACGTTTGTTTTGTGTTACCTTTGCAATCAGATTTTCACTAACCCCATCATGTGCCTATGTTACGCCGTTTCCTTTTACCGCTGCTCCTTGTTTGGACGATGCTGCCTGTCCGAGCCCAAAGCACAGACCCTTTCAATACGTCGGTGGCTTTTTCTTATCTGACTATAGATGAGGGACTTTCTTCTAACACTGTTCGGGCATTGTTGCAAGACCGAATGGGCTTTGTGTGGATGGGTACCAGCCGTGGGCTGAATCGTTATGACGGACATCGCATTGTGTCGGTGAACAAGACCCGTGCATTGTCTGTCACTTCGATAGTGGAGATGGGGGACAGCCTGTGGGTGGGCACGGAAAATGGACTTTATTTGTACTTGCAACGGACAGATAGCCTACAGAAATTTGCTGTGCAGAGTCCGGCATTATCAGCCAAAAGTCTGAATGTGTCGGACATGAAGGCTGACAAGAAGGGTGACCTGTGGATTGCAACGATGGGGATGGGCATCCTGCACCTGGAAACGAAGACGAGTGTGCTGAAACAGGTACCTACGCCTGGGAAGGCGATGGACTACGCTTGTGTGTATGTGAATCGGAAAGGGGAAGTGTGGGCGGCAAGCAACTGGGCAAGTGCTAACCTGCTTCGCTACAGCAAGAGTTCGGGTAGTTTTGTCGAATATCCTCTGCAATTCGCTCAGCCATTGAGTTATAAGTTGGGCGGCATCGCCATGACCGAAGACAAGTCGGGCAAGATGTGGTTTGGTGCATGGAACGGTGGGTTGATTTGTTTTGACCCTTCCACCCAAAAGGCGGAGGAGTTGTTGACGCCCGATGTCTCTCCGATGAATCATGTCCACAGCCTGCTGGAAGTCAAGAATGGCTCTCTGTTGGTGGGCAGCGACAAGGGACTTGCTCTGGTGAACACGGAGACGGGCAGTGTCGTGATGCACACCCGAAGCGACTTGACGACCAGCACAATCAGCGACAACTTTGTCTATCCCATCATGCTGGACAGGGAAGGCGGCACATGGATAGGCACTTACTACGGCGGTGTGAATTACACGCATCCCGTTTCGGGCAACTTCACCTCTTATGTACACATGCAGTATGGAAACTCTGTATCGGGCAATGTGGTGAATCATTTTTGCGAAGACCGACGTCACCGCCTCTGGGTTGCCAGCGACGATGGCGGTTTGTGTTACTACACCCATGAGACGGGGCTGTTTACTCCTGTCGAACTCTCATCGGGAGGGGAGGAACACAATGTTCATGCCCTTTGTGTGGATGGCGACCGCCTGTTTGTGGGCACCTACACTCAGGGCATTGACATCGTGGATTTGAACAGCCTTTCGGTGGAACACGTTCCTGCTTTCATGGACGAAAACAAGACGGTCTTCGATGCCAGTTCCACGGCGATTTTCTGTGACCGTCAGCATCGTATCTGGGTTGGCACATTTGGGACAGTGGCAATCTTCCATCCTGACACACGCACCTTCACCGATGTACAGCGTGTGGGTGTGCCTGTCACCGACATCTTGCAGGACTATACAGACAAGGTTTGGGTCTCGACGGATGGTCGTGGACTTTGGTCCTATGGTAAAGATGGCAAATGGAAACACTATATGGATTTTGACGCTTCCGGGCTTTCTGACAGTGCATCCGTGATGGCCAACAGCCTCTTCGAAGACGGCTCTGGGACATTGTGGGTCGGCACGTCCAATGGATTGTTCTCCTATGACCGTGAGACAGACACTTTCTGCAGGACGGAACTTCTTGCCAATCATGTGGGTGTGTATGGCATCACCGCCGTGGAGGGGCAACTTTGGCTCACCACGTCAGTTGGCATCCTTTGCTATTCGCTCGTGACACGTGAGGTGCTTCAGGCATACAAAGGTGGCGGCAATATTGCCAGCATTGACTTCTTGCCCGACGCCATCTTCCGAGGTTATGACGGCAGGGTATATATTGGCACCACCAACGGTTTTGTGGCGTTCTATCCCCAGCAGATGAATCGCAATGAAATCAAGCCGCAGGTCGTCTTCACGGGACTTGACATTTTCAATCGTCCTGTACCGGTGGGGAGTGACATTCTGCCCGAACGCCTCTCTTATCTTCAGGAACTGCATCTCAGTTACCGTGAGACGGTGTTCCGTATTTCCTTCTCCGCCATGAGTTATTTGCAGCCATCGGACATCCTCTACAGTTATTATCTGGAGGGTTTTGATGAAGAGTGGACGGATGCCGGCAACCAGAACAGCGTGACTTACACCAACCTTTCGCCCGGCACTTATGTCCTGCATGTGCGTGCCACCACCAACGAAGGAATGCAGTCGGATGATGCCACGTTGCGAATCGTCATCACGCCGCCTTTCTATTGGAACACGCCGGCACAGATACTTTACGTGTTGCTCATCCTTCTTGCCATCTTCTTCTATGTGCGTCATCTGTTGAAGAAGAAGGAGAAGCGGCACGTGGCGGAGATTCAGGAAATCAACATCCAGAAGGAGCAGGAAATCCAGGAGATTAACATCCAGAAAGAGCAGGAGATTCAGGAAATCAATATCCAGAAAGAACAAGAGATTCAAGAGATCAACATTCAGAAGGAGCAGGAGGTGCATGATGCCCGCATCCGCTTCATGACCATCAGCGACAAGGACCAGGCGTTTCTTGACAAGATGGAACGGGTGATAGAGCAGAACTTCTCTAATACAGAATTGTCGGTTGATTATCTGGCATCGGAGTTGAACGTGTCTCGTTCGGGGCTTTTCTCTAAAATCAAAGCGTTGGCAGACGTGACACCGAACGAGATGATTCAGGTGATTCGCCTCAAACACGCCGCATCCTTGCTCCTGTCGGGCAATCATCGTGTGAGCGAAATCTGCTACATGGTCGGTTTTTCCAGCCCTTCCTATTTCGCCAAGTGCTTCCAGAAGCAGTACGGCTGCACACCGGCGAAGTATAAAGGGTGATGACTGAAAGAGTTTGGTCGCAAGGGACTTGTTTACTCGGCTGTCACTAACACTTTTGTGTCGTTTTTTGCCTCGTTGTCTTTTTGCAGGCGGCGTTCGCATGGAAGCCATATCCAGAAGGTGGAGCCTGTGCCATCACCTTCGCTCTTCACACCAATCTTGCCACCCATGCGTTCGGTGAGGGTCTTGCAGATGTTGAGCCCCATGCCTGTTCCTTGTACAAATTCGTCCAGTTTGATGAAACGGCCGAAGATGACTTCCTGCTTGTCTTTCGGGATGCCGACACCTGTATCTTCGCAGTAGATGTAGAGTCCATGTTGTTCATAGCGGTATCCCAGACGGACATGCCCTTGTTGGGTGAACTTGACGGCGTTGGTCACAAAGTTGGTGACAATCTGTTGCACACGTCCAATGTCGATGGTGGTATGGAAGTTCTCGTAAGGGTTCTCCTTGATAAATTCCAGCCCAGCCTGCTTGATGCGGTATTCAAGCATGAAGCAGATGTTCTCGAAGGCGTGGACAAAGTCAATGTCTTCGGGTTGGATGGTTGTGGGCAGGTTCTTAGTGATAGACGATGCCTCGAGAATGTCGTTGATGAGCCGTTGGAGCATATCGCAACTGCTATTGATGATGCTGATGATTTCCTTACGCTCTTCCGGGTCTTCTGTCGCTTTCAGCACGGTGGCAAAACCGACGATGGCGTTGAGCGGTGTACGCAGTTCGTGGGTCATGGATGCGAGGAATGCACTCTTCAGTCGGATGCTGTCGTTGGCAATCTCCGTCGTCTTGCGTAGGTGCTCCTGTGTTTCGACGAGGTTGGTGATGTAGGTGCGGCTCTCACCCAGAAGGAGTCGCAGCCGATGTTCCAGTTGCTCAATCTCTTGGTGATTCTTGGTGAGTTGCTGAGTCAACCGAGTGATGTCGGCATAAATCTTGTGGTCTTCATTCAGATTGAGGGTCGTACACAGATATTGCGGAATGTCCCCGTCTTGGTTGTGGATAGGATGTACTTGGAACTCTATGTAATTTTTGATGTCCAGTTCGGGATAATCCATCACCTGGCACACCTCCAGGTGATGCGTGCTCTCGGGCGGATAGGCGTCTCGGAAGAGGGGAACGTCGTGCATGTTCATGGTTCGCCAGAAGCGTTCGTTGTCTGGATTCGAGAATCCGCATAGTTCCTTCATCTTCTCGTTGAGCATGATGAGCCAACCATCTCGGCTGTAGAAAGAGATGGCGATGTTGGAGGTGTTGAACAGACTGTCGAATCGGTGCTGCAGGTCGTGGTTGGCTTTCTCCTCTTCAATGTTGTGAGTGATGTCGTGGATGGCGTTGACAATGTATTGAGGGTGTCCTTCGCTGTCCAGTTCCACGATGGCATGACCGTGGAAACGGAGCCACTTGGGGGCATCCTCCGTGCCGGCGTTCCATTGCTTTTCCAGTTCGAATTTGCGTTCTCGGCCACCCAGCATCAGTTTCATCTTCTCCTTGAACTCCTCTTGTTCGTTGGGGTGGATACGAGCCGTGAACTCCTCCAGCGTGATGCCGCCTTCGGGCAGGATGTTGCCGTATCGGTTGGTCATCAGGTTGGTGGCGATGTCGTACTGCATCACATGGAATTTTCCCATGTGCAGTGCCTTGTACATCATCTGGTTGGTTTCGGTCGAGTTGCGGGTGATGAGTTGCACGTGTGCCTTGGCGAGACGGGCGAACAGATAGATGATGACGACGAGCACCATGATACCCACCGTGATGAAGATGGCGATGGGGGAGGTGTCGTCGTGGCTGTTCTCCGGATGGAACCACTTGTCGTACATCTCCTCAATCTTTCCGCTCTGCTTGAGGCGAGAGAATTGGTCGTCGATAGTCTCGATGAGCCGTTGGTCACGACCGATAAGGTGGATTTCGCCCACAGGGATGTTGACCTCATGCAGCGTGATGTCATCCTCCAGGTTCAGTTCCTTGATTTTCCATTGCAGGGCGGCTTCGTTCCAGACGAAGTATTTGTATCGGCCCTTCACGATGCCAGCCAGTGCTTCTTTGGGCGGTTGGTAGTTGATGGTGTGGTGGTTGGGTATCTCGTGCTTGAAGAACTTTGCCGCATAGCCTCCGTGGTAGAAGACCGCCTCTTCGGGATTGTCCAGTGCTTTGAGTGGGATGATGTTGGCGGAGTCCTTCTGTGTGGCGACACTGATGCGGTAATAACTGATGATGTTGCTGGTGTGGAAGAACTGAGGGGAGTTGTACTTACGCACATTGTCGAAGATGAGGTCTGCCTTGCCTTGCTCAAACAGGTCAATCGCCTTGCTGGCTTCCAGCATCTGGAAGCGGTAGGGGATTCCCAGTTTGTCTAAAATGGTAGTCAGCACATCCACATAGAATCCGGCAGGATTGCCCCTGTCGTTGCGGAACTCGTATGGCGGTTTGTCCCAGTCACTGGCAATGACGAGGGTGTGGTCACTCTCGTGGGCGTGCTGTGCGTGGAGCATCATCCCGTCCTCTGCCCCTCCGAAGGGAAGCAGCAGGCATATTGCGGTGAAGAATATTTTCGTTATCTTGTTCATATCAACACAAGAACTTTAAAAATCAGAAACTTATAACTTAAAAACTCAAGAACTTAACGCTCTATTAAACGATTTTTTTGCGTTTGATGGCGGTGGCGTGGCAGGGGAGGATAATCCAGACGGTCGTTCCCAGTCCTTCCTCCGAATGGATTTCGAGGCTGCCGCCCGTTTGCTTTAGCAGTTTGTGGCAGATGGGGATGCCGAGTCCACTGCTGGTGCGTGCTTCGCCCGTTTCAGAACTGTTGAGGCGTTTGAGTTCTTTGGGCGAGATGCCGTCGCCGGTGTCTTCCACCGAAATCATCAGTCGGCGGCCGATGTAGTCGTAGCGGATGCGGATGAAACCCTGCTTGGTGTGCTGGACAGCATTTTCGATGACTCGTTCCATCACGTTGCCCACCTTCGGCCCGTCGATGTTCACCACCAGTTGCTTGTAGGGGTTCTCGGTGATGAAACGCACGTCCTTGTTCTGGGTGCGGTCTTCTGCACAGTAGGTGTTGAAGGTATCGACAAAGTCACAGGTTTTCTTGTCCACTTCTATCATGTGCGCCTCCAGGCGTGAGAGGTAGAGGATGTTGTCGATGAGGTGGAGCAGATAGGTGGAGTTCTTCAGGATTTCGTCGCTGTTATTGCTGTTCTTGTCCTCCTGTTGCTTGCCGAGTTCTGCCGCTGCCTCGACGATGATGTCCATCGGCGTGCGGATTTCCTGCACCATGTTGTTGATGAAACCGGTCTTGGTGTTTTCCACCTCCTGCACCTTCTTCGCCTCTCTCAGCAGCCTGTGGTCGGTGGCTTTCTGGGTGGTGATGTCTTGGCAGAGCCCGAAGTATTCGGTCACGTTGCCCTGCTTGTCGTGCAGCGGGATGAAACTGAACCGCAGGTGCAGCGGATAGTTGCCCGACAGTTGCAGGTTGGTGCCCAGGTCGAGGCGTATTTCCTTGTCGAGACGTTTGTCCAGTTCGTCGAAGATGTGCATGGTTTTTTTCTGCGAGTCTTCGTTCACCAGCGTCATGCAGCGTGTCTGCGTGAGTGAGTGCTGTATCTGATGGACGCTGCTGAAGAGGGTGAGCGTATGGGAGTCGGGCGAATAACTTGCCAGGCGGAAGAGCCCTTCTTGCAGGATGGCGTCGATTTTTGTGTAGTATTGTTGCAGGGTGTCGTTGGCGTGTTGTGCTTGCTGTTCCACCCGGTTCTTCTCGTCTTGTTTCTCGTTTCTGCCCGTGATGTCGTTGCACACGGCGAAGAGCCCCCTCAGCCGTCCCTCCTCGTCGTTGTAGGTCAGCAGTTCGATTTTGCACACCAGCGTACTTTCCCGTTTGCAGGCACGCACTTTCCGCTGCTCGGCTGGCAGGTGGGCGAAGTCGAAGGTGCGTGTGCAGGTGTAGCCGTTGGCGTGGTCGATGTCCACATCTGGCAGGTCGAGCAGGTCTTGGTAGGAAATGCCCTCTTGCAGAATCTCTTCACGCTCGCAGCCGAACATCTGGCAAGCCTTCTCGTTGATGTTGGCGATGATGCCGTCTGCCCCGAAGCGGATGTTGCCCTGCATGGGCATGTGGAATGCCGCCCTGTAGCGCTGAATGCTTTCTTCTGTCTCTCGCTGGTGTTTCCGCTGCTCGGTCACGTCTCTCTTGGTGCCGAGGATGACGGTGGCGTTGCCCTGTTTGTCGCGGCGCAGCACGGACAGCACAATAACGAAGTCTTTCTCTTCGGCATCGCCGTCCTCGGTGTCACGTGCCTTGATGTTCAGGGTCACTTCCTCCTCCTCCCCGTCCTTTGCCGAGGTTTTTTCGATCAGCCCTTGTATGGCTTCCTTCAGTTTCTGGAAGTCTTCGGGGCGGTAGCGGTGGGCAAACTCGTCGGCGGTGTAGGTGAAGGCGACCAGCCCGTTCTCGTTGTGCCAATAGAAGAGGCGAGTCGCCACCTCGTAGGTCCAGATGCGCACGTGGCTGGTCTCCAGGATGAGGGCAAGGCGTTTGTTCTGCTGGTCGTTCGACTGAGTCAGCCGTTTGCCCTGTACGTTGTAGATGATGGCATAAATCGACAAGGCGAGTGCCAACACGCTTGCTCCGATGGCAAGCCACCACACCCACGAGGGGATGCCCGTCTCTTGGCGTTCGGGGTAGAACCATTTGTTGCGCAGGGCTGTCAATTTGTCTGACGAGTCGAGGGCACTGTACACGCTGTCGAGCCGCCGGAGCAGATCGGGGTTGTTCGACATGAACTTGTACTCGCCGTGGGGCATGTTGATGGGTGTGAGTTGCAGGTTCTCAATGTGGTATTTGTTGATGAGCCACTTGAGCGAAAGCGTGTTCCACACCACGGCACCTTCCCCCTCTGTGCTCACTTTCAGCAGGGCGAGTTTGACGGCGCTGTAGGGGATGGCGTTCTCTCCCCAGCCATAGTCAATCATCAGGTGGTGGCAGAGGCTGCTGTCGTTCACGAAGACCTTGTGGTCGCTTAGGTCCTTGAAGGTTGTGATTCCCGCCGGATTCTTCTTGGGCGATGCCACGCTCTGGGTGAACAGCGTCACAGGATTTTCGCTGTAGAGGCCGTAGGCATCGTGGTAGCCAGCCGAGAGCCCGAGGATGAGGTCGGACTTTCCGTCACGCAGGTCTTCGAAGGCATCCTGCTTTTCCTTCAGTTTGATGATGTAGGGGATGTGCAGTTCGTTCATTATCAGGCGTATCAACTCCACATTGAAGCCGTCGGGGTCGCCGTTTTCGTTCAGGAACGAGTAGGGCCACAGGTCCCACATGTCTTCATACACCAGCGGGTGCTCCTCTGTGTATGTTCTGGTGCCATCCTTCCGAACGGCTCCATTCCCTGCCGCCCTGCTCGTGCTGTCGGGCACATTCGTCTGAGCATCAGCCCCCTGAATGGACAGCGTCGAGATTGCCCATGCAATCAGTATTATTAATAGGTTGTTTTTCATTGTAGTCAGTCTGTTTTCACAAGGACACCTCGCCCTCATCGGGGACAAATTTAAGCATTTTTAATGAGTCAAGCAATATTTTGCAAGAAAAATTGCTATTTTTGTCGAGAGAAAATGCTCTGTACCTCAAAATACCCCTTTCTTGACCCTTTTTTCGTGAAGAAGGAAATGGATTTTCTGTGCCAGCGGCGAGTGCAGGAAAAAGGGGTGGGGTGGGGACGGTGTTCCGTCGCCCCTGCCGGCACGCCCACGGATAGGACAAAATTGCACACTCGAAGCCTCGAAGGTGGTGTGACTCACACCGCCTCGGTGGTCTGAGTCACACCGCTTCGGCGGTCTGACTCAGACCACTTTTGGGGCTTCGAGACGTCGTATTTTGTGATACAACGTCATTGTCCTTTGCCCCTTGCGGTGTGCATCCGCAGTGGGTTGCGGCAAAAAGCGAATTCGCGGGAAGAAAGTTTGGACGATAACGAAATAAGTTGTAACTTTGTCGGGTCAAACCAAAAAACGATAAGAAATATGAAAAAGGTAAAACTGCTATTATTGGTGGCCGTCACTGCCATCTTGGCAAGTTGCGGCACCACGACGAGCGTGCCCGTCACGGGACGTAAACAGAATCTGCTTGTGAGCGACGAACAAGTCATGAGCCTCAGCAATGAGCAGTACAAGGAGTATATGAAGTCGGCTAAGTCTTCGACCAATGCTGCCAACACGGCGATGGTGAAGAGAGTGGGGCAGCGACTGGCAAATGCCGTGGTGAGTTACCTGAAAACCAACGGATTGGCAAACGAGGTGTCTAACTATCAGTGGGAGTTCAACCTCGTGCAGAACACACAGGTGAACGCTTTCTGTATGCCCGGCGGCAAGATTGTGGTGTACGAAGGCATCCTGCCTGTCACCCAAGACGAAGCCTCGCTCGCCATTGTGCTGGGGCACGAAATCGCCCACGCCGTGGCAAAGCACTCGGCAGAACGCATCAGCAATGCCTATAAGCAGCAATATGGTATGCAGATTCTGAGTGGTGTGGCTTCGGCGGCTGGTGTCAACTCCAACCTCCAGCAACTTGGCACCCAAGTGCTCGGAGTCGGTGCCCAGGCATGGTCGTCAGGCTTCTCACGCAGTCAGGAGAGCGAAGCCGACCACATCGGTCTCATCTTTGCTGCCATGGCAGGTTACGACCCGCAGGTCGCCCTCTCCTTCTGGCAACGCATGGCACAGGCAGGCAACAGTTCTAACTCTATCTTCAGCGACCACCCATCCGATGCCAAACGCATCAAACAAATCCAAGGTTGGCTGCCTGAAGCCCAGAAGTATTACAAGAAACAATGATGTCCGAATGCCTTGTGGCGTGACTCTTGCGAGAGAAGAACATTAGGCGGAAATGAACGCACGGGAGATTATTGAGTATATGGAGTCGTTGCACAATGAGGAGCAACGACGGGTGTTGATGCGTTTTTTCAAGACGGGGAGGGGAGAGTATGGCTATGGCGATGAGTTCTTGGGGCTGAAGGTGCCACAGACAAGGGAAGTGGTCAAACATGCTTGGGATTTGCCGCTGAACGAAGTGCCGGAATTGCTGATGTCACGTTGGCACGAAGTGAGGCTCTGCGGACTTCTCATCCTTGTCGATAAGTTTGAGAAGCAGGCGAAGAAACGGCAGGAGAACCATGCCGAAGCCATCGCGAAGCGTGACGAAATCGTGACGATGTACCTGCAATATGCCGAGCAGGCAAACAATTGGGACTTGGTGGATTTGTCCGTTCCCAAAATCTTGGGTTACTGGCTGTTGCTGCCAACGAATTTAGGTGACAGGGAATATAAGATGAAGGTGCTGGATGAACTCGCTGCCAGCCCCTGCCTGTGGAAACAGCGTATGAGCATCGTCTGTTCGTGGAAGACCTCACAGCAAGGCGACCCCTCGTGGTGTCTGCGTTATGCCGAAATCCATCTGCACCATCCGCACGACCTGATGCACAAAGCGGTAGGTTGGATGCTCCGCGAGATGGGCAAACGCGTCTCGATGGACCTGCTGCGTGATTTCCTCCGTCAACATGCCCACGAGATGCCTCGCACCATGCTCCGCTACGCCATCGAGAAGCTGTCGGGGGCAGAGCGAAGGGAGTGGATGAGTTTTAACAAAAGTATGCCATGACCGTCAGAGAAGTATTCGAGCTGCGCAAGCAAGGCAGAATAGAGGAGGCATATGAGGCCATCTGCCCGATGTACGCAGTGCATTGCGTGAGTGTGACCACATTACCATACCGGACAGTGTCAACTCAACCTTTTCATCCCTGAAAGATGCTGAAATGTTTTCAGATGGATTGAATGATTTTGTGGTGCTTTTCTTTGTTTCAAAGTTTTGATACAGATATGAAACGTAATGGTTGTACCTTAAGTTGGTGTACGTGCTCATGGTATAACGGGTATCTTTAAGGGCAAAGTTTCCGCCAATCATGTAGAATGCGTTCCAGTTTCCGTTTATGTTTTCAGGCCGCGTTATGGAACCGCCATTTTCCGGATTGTACTCAACACGGTTGCTTATTGAATTCTTTGTTGTGCTGAAGTTGCCGCGTGTCACAAAACCGCTCTGTTTCTCTGTGTCAAATGCATGATACTCGCCGCTTATATTGCTTGTATATGACGGTTTAAGGTCTGGATTTCCCATTGTAATGTACAGCGGATTGCTGTTGTCTTTTAGATC
>CALAVF010000354.1 GCA_937892315.1 uncultured Prevotellaceae bacterium
TTGCTGGCGATAGTCATTGCCGCCCTCTGTGCAGGAGATGCTGTCGCCAAGAAACCGAGGCGACCGCAGCGCCGCACACGTCAGAAAACACACAAGGTGGTCACGAAGAAAAATGTCAAGCCAAAGCGTCCTGTAGAGCGGTTTGTTCCGCTGCCGGCGGTGCGTAATGTGGAGGATGACGACTATAATCCCTATCTGCAGTGCGAAGACACGTGCAGTCATGTCCATGGTATCGACCTGAGTCGCTATCAAGGTGACGTGTTCTGGGAGACGGTGGGCGAAAACACGAAGATGGCCTATGTCTATCTGAAGGCTACTGAGGGTGGCGACCGCATCGACCCGAAGTTTGAACGCAACATTGAACTGGCCCATCGCTATGGTCTGAAAGTTGGTTCCTATCACTTCTTCCGTCCGAAGACACCGTTGCAAAAGCAGTTGGAGAACTTTACAGCCCAGTGCCTACCTGGTGAGCAGGACCTGATTCCCATGATTGATGTCGAGACGACGGGGGGGCTATCTACAGAAGAGTTCTGCAACTCGCTCCTCACTTTTCTTGATCTCGTAGAACAGGCCTATCACCAGAAACCACTGGTATATACCTATCGCAATTTCTATAACAAGCATCTGGTTGGCAAGATAGATGATTACAAGTTGATGATTGCCATGTACACACCTGAGGAACCTGTTCTGGCCGACGGACGCGACATTACCATGTGGCAATACACGAGTAAAGGACGTCTTGTCGGTGTTAATGGCTTCGTTGATAAGAGTCGTTTCATAGGCGAGCATGGTCTGCGCGAAAACCGGTTCCGCCATATTTCCCCTAAATAAAATCGCAAAAAACTTGCACAAGTTTTAAAAAAGATGTAATTTTGCACCCAGATTTGACACAAACATATAAAACATTATGTGCGGAATAGTAGGATACATTGGCTCAAAGGAAGCATTTCCAATTCTTATCAAAGGTCTTAGGCGACTGGAGTATCGTGGTTACGATAGTGCTGGCGTGGCACTGATCAATGATGATGATAGTCTGAATGTCTATAAGACCAAAGGAAAAGTGGCTGACCTTGAGGGCTATGCCTTAGACAAGGACACCACCGGCACTGTCGGCATTGCTCACACACGTTGGGCAACCCACGGCGAACCCAACTCCACCAATGCTCACCCACACATTTCTTATACAGGCAATCTTGCCATCATTCACAACGGCATCATCGAGAACTATGCTGTGCTGAAGAAACGGTTGCAGGAAAATGGCATCGAGTTCAAGAGCAATACCGACACCGAGGTGATGGTTCAACTGATTGAGCACATCCGCACCCAACGGAATCTCGACTTGCTCACCGCTGTGCGTATCGCCCTTCGTTCCGTCATTGGCGCCTACGCCATCGCCATTCTCGACAAAGATGACCCCGACCAGATCATTGCCGCCCGAAAGAGCAGCCCGTTGGTGGTGGGCATCGGCGAAGACGAGTTTTTCTTGGGGTCGGATGCCAGCCCGATTATCGAATACACGGACAAGGTGATTTACTTGGACGACAAGGACATCGCCGTCATCCGCCGTGGCAAGGAGGTGGAAGTGGTCGATTTCAACAACGAGAAGATGGAGCACGAGGTGACGAAGGTTGACCTCAATCTTGCACAGATAGAGAAAGGTGGCTTCCCCCACTTCATGCTGAAGGAGATTTTTGAGCAGCCAGAGTGTCTGAAAGACT
>CALAVF010000355.1 GCA_937892315.1 uncultured Prevotellaceae bacterium
CACGTCACAGGATGACGTGCCCCTCCGCTTGCTATTGAGAATGTTGTATGGAAAAAGGGTTGTTATCTTGCCAACTCTTGGCACACTCGGTCTTGGTAGTTGCGGGCGACTTGGGCACTCAACACGCCGTTGACGAGGATGGAGAAGGCAAGTTGATGGCCGTTGGAGGCGGTGACATAGCCAGAGAGGGCGATGCAACCTTCGAGGGTACCGGTTTTGGCACGGACATTGCGGTAGGCGTTGCCTGTCTTCATGCGGGTGTCGAGGGTGCCGTCCACCCCTGCAATGGGGAGGGCAGGGTAGAAGTAGCGATAGATATTGTCGTTCTTGTAGGCGTAACGCAGCATCGCCACTTGGGCATCGGGGCTGACGTAGTTGTAGAGCGACACACCGCTGCCGTCGGCGATTTCTACGTATGATGTAGAGGTGCCAGCCTTGCGAAGCACGTTCTCCACCTGTCGGGCACCGTCTTTCCAGGTGCAATGCTTGCCGGTGTTGAAATGGGCAAGTTGGAAAAAGACCGCCTCTGCATGGAGGTTATCAGAGTTTTTGAGCATCCGCTGCATCACCTGGTCGATGGTGCGTGTCTTGGTGTAGAAGTTGCGTCCGTTATAGGTGTATTCCTTCATGCCGTAGTCGATGGGGGCGGTGTCGGCTCCTGTGATTTTCAGGCTTCGCAACTCTTGGGAAAGGATGGATGCGAAGTGGGCGGCAGGATGGAAAGAAGCGTCTTGGGAGTAACTGGTGAAGTTGGGTGCCATCTTGCCTCGTTCGACCATGAGGGCACAGAGGTAGGGCTCGTACTTGCTGGGCACATCGTCCCAACACCAGCCGTTGCCGTAGAGGTCGCTGCTCTTCATGCTGGCATCGCCATATATTTTGCCTCGGATGGCTCGGATGCCAAGGTCGCGGATGTTGCGTGCCAACTCTCGGAGGTCACTGATGGAATACATGGGGTCGAAGTCACCCACCACGTAGATGTCGCCGTTGAGGACGCTGTCGGGGGTGATGCTGCCTGTGTAGTAGGCACGGGTCTTGAACTCGTGTTGTGCACCAAGGATGCTCAGGGCTGAGATGGCGGTGAGCACTTTCTGGGTGGAGGCGGGTCGCATGACCTTGCGGTTGGTGTAGCCCCACAGGAAGGAGTCGGTGGTGAGGTTCCACACGCAGATGCCTGTGTGGAAGTAGGCGTTGTCGGCTTCGCGAGCCAATTTGTCGAGTTCTGTTTTGATGCGTGTGTCCCATGGCATCTGCACCTCTTCGGGAGAAAGTGCCTCGATGCCTACGGAGTCGAGCACGAGTGTGTCGGTTGTTTCTTCTTGTGCTTGGAGTGGCAGAAAGAGTGCCAGCAACAGCGTTATGAGCGTCGTTTTGTAATACATTTGATCAAGTCTTCTTCGTTTTGTGGAGTGATGTGATATTCCTTTTGGTCTTTGGTGACGATGACCAGCGAGGTTTGTCGTGCTTTGCCACCGATTCGCCAACGGTTGATACGGTCAATTCGGTCGATTTCATCGAGGGAAATGGACAGATCTTTGGCAAAACGCCCTTTGTGGATGATGAGGTGCTTGTCTGCGGTGACGATGTAGTGGGTGTGTATCATTCGTTCGACGACGATGACCATGATGAGCAGGTCGAACGTCAGGAAGATGCCCACTCCTTGTCGGGGCATGGTGGCTGTCTGCCAGATGAAATAAATGGCTACTGACAGCAGGGCTGCCAGTAGCACATAATGTCCAATGGTTATTTTCGATTGAAATTGTCTGTTCACGGTCAAAAGGTTTTTTACTTCTCTACGGAGCTTGTCATACCGACCTCGATTCGGTTGCCACTCTTGAAGATTTTGCGAGCCGTCTCCTGAATGTCGGCGGTCGTGATGCTGTTGAGCGTCTCTTCGTAAGTGGTCACACGGTCTTCACCATAGAGGGCGTAGGTCACCATCTGCCCCATCCAGTAGCCGTTGTTCTTCAAGTCTTCGGTGTGCTTGCGGAGCATGTACTCCTTGGTCTTCTGAAGGTCTTCTTCCTTCGGACCATTGTTCACCATGTCTTCCACACCCTTATAGACAATCTCTGTCATCTTCGCACGCTTCTCGGGAGCCGTTGGCAACTGAATCTGCATGGTTGCCTCCTCGGCGGGGTAACGGCTCATGCTGCCACTGGTCGGCACACCGTAGGCACCGCCTTCGTCCTCACGAATGGTCTCTGTGTAGGTCAAGTCCATGATTTGGTCGAGGATGCTGATGCAGAGGGAGTTCTTGAGGTTCACCTTCATCGGTGTGTGGTAGATGAAGAGCACGATGGCATTGGGTGTCTCTTGCTGCTTCTCGAAGACGTTGGTCACCTCGCCCTCTGCTGTCTTGAGGTCGATGATGTTGTATTTCTCAGCACCTTTCTTCACAGGCAGGGCACCGAGATACTTCGCCAAGAGCGGAGCAATGGTGTCGGCATCGCAGTCACCCACGATGAAGAACTCGAAGTCGTCGCCATCGGCAAAACGCTCTTTGTACAACTCGATGATGCGGTCGTAGTCAATCTTGTCGAGGTCTTCAGCCTTGGTGCGGAGGGCACGCACATTATTGTTATAGACCACTTTGGCAATGGTGTCACGCAGCGCCGTGGTGGGCTGCAGTTCTTGGTTCTGAAGGCTTGCCTTGGTACGCTGAATGGCAGAGTTGAATGCCTCTACGTCCTTGCGGGGAGCGGTGAAATGGAGGTAGGTGAGTTGGAGCAGCGTCTCGAAGTCTTTCTTCACACAAGAGCCCGACACGTTCTCGCTGTCGCTGTCCACACCCGTGCCCACGCTTGCCTGAATGCCAGCCAACTTTTTGGTCAGTTCGGTAGCACTGAAGTTGCCCCAACCGCCGACGCTCACCCAGTCGATGTTGCCTGTCTGGTCGTATTCGTCGTTGCTGTAGAGCGAAGTGCCGCCCCAACTGTTCGCCTGCATACTGATTTGGTTGGGCGAGTAATCAGTCTTCTTCACGTGTACCTTCACGCCGTTGCTCAGGGTGATGAGTTTAGTGCCAAATTGGTCATCCTGAATTTTCTTCACCTTGCCAGGCTTTGGCATCTTCTCGATGAGCGGTTCGTCATTCACCTCTTCCTTCAGTGGCTCGATGTCTTCTTGCTCCACTTCTGCCATCCAACTGAGGATGTCCTCTTTGGTGGGCAAGATGTTGCCATCCTTGTCGGCAGCGAAGATGGCTGCGGCAAAGTTCGAGTCGGGCATCTGTTGCAGAATCTGGTTGACCATGTCCACATTCGTCATCGGCACAATCTGGTTCGAGGCGGCATATTCCCATTCGATGCCAGGCATTGGCTCGTTGTCGATGAAGTGGCGAACACACTCGTTCACGTAGGTGCCGCTACGCACCTTGTCACGCTTCTGATAGGCACTCTCTATCTGCGAGAGATATTCGGACTTGAAACGCTCGTACTCTCCTGCGGTGAAGCCAAACTTCTTGGCGCGGAGAATCTCACGGTAGAGAGCCTGAATGCCCTGCTTATACTCGTTTTCCTTGATGATGACCGAACCGTCGAAAGCAGCCTTGGTCTTCGACACCATATAGTCGCCATAGCCGAAACCTGCGTTGATGAACGGAGCGTTCTCTTTCTGCAGAATGTCGCTGATACGTTCTTCAAACATGCTGGACATGGCACCCGTGAGGAGGTTCACCATCTGATACTGAATGGTGTTCTTCTGTTCCCGTGGGAAAGCGTCATCCTTCCACATCAGCATGGCGATGTTTCGGGTCTGTTCCTTGTCCTTGTTGATGGACACGAGCGGCTCTGTTGTGTCAGGCACAGGGAAGTATTCAAACGGAGCAGCATCCTCCCCCGCTGGCTGGATGTCAGCAAAGACGGTCTTGATTTTCTGCTCCATTTCATCCACGTCGATGTCGCCCACAATCACGATGCCCTGAAGGTCAGGACGATACCACTTGCGGTAGTAACTGCGCAGGTCGTCGTGAGGAAAGTTCATCACGATGTCCATGGTGCCGATAGGCAGACGCACACCGTACTTGCTGCCCGGATAGAGTTCCGGCAGCGCCTTCTCGTACATACGCATCATGGCAGAACTCCGCATCCTCCACTCCTCGTTGATGACACCACGCTCCTTGTCAATCTCCTTGCCTTCGAGCAGGAGGTCGTGGCTCCAGTCGTGCAGGATGAGCAGACAAGAGTCGAGGGCTCCAGGCGTTTCCACGTTCACATTGTCGATGTTATACACCGTCTCGTCAAAGGAGGTGTAGGCGTTCAGGTTCTCACCAAACTTCACGCCGATGCTCTCCAGATACTTCTTCAGACGGTCGCCAGGGAAGTTCGTGGTGCCGTTGAAGCACATGTGCTCCAAGAAGTGAGCCAAGCCCCGCTGGTTCTCCTCCTCCTGCACCGAGCCCACCTTCTGGGCGATGTAGAAGAACGCCCGTTTCTCAGGCCACTCGTTGTGACGGAGGTAGTAAGTCAATCCATTGGGCAATGTTCCCTTGCGTACAGCAGGGTCCATGGGTACGGTCATGTCTTGTGCCCAGGCACAGCCCATCGAGGCAGCAAACACGACCATTGCAAAAAGTAATTTCTTCATGATGTATGTCTTGTAGATAGTAAGATTATTTCTTGTCCAGTGCATGTTTCTCATAGTCCACCGTGTAGTGCAAGCCGCGGCTCTCCTTCCGTTCGAGTGCTTGGCGAGTGATGAGGTAGCCCACGTTAATCATGTTGCGGAGTTCACAGATGTCACGCGTCGGTTTCACACGCTTGAACAGGTGCTCCGTCTCTTCGTAGA
>CALAVF010000356.1 GCA_937892315.1 uncultured Prevotellaceae bacterium
CTGGTCACTTCCCGAAAAGTTCGGAGTGGGTGCCGAGACGTTCCAGAGAGACGATGCCGCTCTTTTCGTCAATCCAAATGAGGAGAAAATTGCTCTCGATGTGGCATTCCCAACATCCCTTGTATTTGCCTTTGAGTTGATGCGGATGGTTCTGGGAAGGTATCGGCAACCCTTGTTCGAGCCTCTTTACAATTTCGAAGAGTTCGTCAAGCATATCTTGCTTGTTGGCATACCGCTTGATGTCCCTCTTGTATTGGGTCGAGTACCGTATGGTTTTCATAACCCCATTGACTTTTTGAATGCTTCCATGCTGGACGTGTCTATTGTTCCAGCATAAATGCCGCTGCGGCTTTCCTCGATGGCGGCGATGGTAGTCTCGTTCGGCTCGTCATATACGGAGTCGAGAAGCACCGACTCCACGTAACTGCTGAGGCTGGTGTGCTGCTTGCTGGCACGTTCACGCAATGCGTCCACAAGGTAGGGCTTCATGTAGATGGATGTCCTTTGTCTTCTTGTTGCTGTTTCCATACGGCTCATGTTGTTTTTGTTGCCGCCACAAAGGTAGCGATTATTTTCCTTCCTGCAAAGAAAATGTTTGTGTATGCCTTATTCAGCGGTGTTTTGACAATTAGATGCTTATTCCTTTACGGTGATTTAGCGAGGATATGCCGTGGCTTTTGGGGTGCTGTTCACTTCCCGAAAAGTTCGGAGTGGGTGCCGAGACGGACGAGTTTCACGATGTTTCTTGTCTCATCAATCCATACAAGGAGAAAATTGCCGCCGATGTGGCATTCCATGCAACCCTCATAGATGCCATGCAGGTGATGCGGATTCCTGTCGGCTGGTATCTGCTCCCCTTGCTCCAGTTTCTTCAATATGTCGTTAAGAGCCGTAAGTTTTTTGGGCTTGTTCACGTATTTTCGGTAGTCCTTCTTGAACTGTGTGCTGAATACAAGTTTTTTCATCCGAGTATGGATTTAGTCATTGCCTCTACACTGCTTGTGTCCACCACAGGGAGTTCCACCCCACTTCTGCATTCCCTGATTGCAGCCAAAGTGGTCTCGTTCGGCTCATGGTACATCGCATCGAGGATGTACTCTCCAGCCAATGCACTGAGGCTCCATCCTGTCCGAGCCGCCTCTTTTCTGATGTCTTCCATAGCGTAGGATGGTAGGCTGACCGTCATTCGTTGTCTTCTTGTTGCCGTTTCCATATCGTTCAAGTTTTGATTGTTTTTGCAAAGGTAGCGATTATTTTTCTATCTGCAAAAAAAGTGGTTGTAAAGTTGCAAACAGGCAACTCTTTTTATGTTTGAATTTCTTTGCATAGTATCTAAAAAAGAAGAATCCTCACAAAATTTGCGAGGATTCTTGGAGAGAGGGTGGAGGGTGGGACTCGAACCCACGACAT
>CALAVF010000357.1 GCA_937892315.1 uncultured Prevotellaceae bacterium
TTGACCAATGCTGGGTGCATGTTGGTGGCGTTGAAAGCCCCTGTGTGTGAATATGCCACCACTTCAGGCATCTCGTCGTCGCCACTGATGATGACAAATCCGTTGCCATCTTCTGCATTGAACACGTAGAATGCAGGTGCGGGAGAGGTGACACCTACACGGGCACGGGCCTCCGAGGTGAGGCTTTCGGTCGCTATCACTTCTTTCTTCAGCACTTTCTTTGCCTTCGAAACTGCCTGGCTGAAGTCAACAGGGTTCGCCATGGCGGCACTGGTACAAAGTATGCTGGCAATGAGCAAATAAAATTTCTTTTTCATCTATTATTATATATATAATGTGTAATACACCTGCAAAGATACGTGTTTTTTGCCATTTGACCAAATAAAAAACAGACAGGTGCAGTTGTCAGAGATGGCAACTGCACCTGAACTATTGATTATGAAACGATTTTTAGTAACGCATCCACTTGTGGTTTCTGATGGCAGAAGAACGAATGGCTGACACAGGAGTTGAGTTGTGGGCATTGCCACGACTCTTTGCCTCTTCATCGGGAACGATGTCGCCAGCCTTAGCACCTGCTGGAGCCTCCTCCGGGATGATGATATAGACCTCGTACTCGCCGAAACCACCAAGACCTGGGATGTAGTAGTATGGAGTCAGAACAATCTGGCCATAATCTGGGTAGTAAACAGAGAGTTCGTCGTCGTCAACAAGAGAACTTGAGAGGTCAGATGGCAGGAAGGCGTAAACCATATAGGCACCCTGATACCACCAACCCGTTTCCCAAGTGTCGAAAGTTACATAGTTGAACTCGTCGCCGTTGTCATCTACATCGCCTGCGCTCAGAATCTCGAAGAAAATCTTCTCGGCTGGCAGATAAAGACCACCGTCCCAGTCGTCTTCATTGGCATTAGCACCTGCGTATGGTTCGATGAGGCGGAACATGTTGGTCTTGTCGTCACGCTGCTGCAACTCAACATAGTAGCCCCATGTGCCACCGTCTGACTTGCCGCTAATGAAGGTCTCATAGAACTCAACAAGACCGAGGCTGTTCCACTTCACACGCTGGATGTCCATTGCGTAACTGGTTGTCGTTGCAGCGCTGTATGGGTTCACATACTCATTGTCAATAGCGATTTCGAAAGAGTAGGGGACACCCACTTCTGCCTTGTCAAAAGTCACGGTGATGTTTGCCTCTGCACTGCCAGCAGCGAACTCAGCAGTGGAAGGAGCGACAAACACGTCTTCGTCGTTGGTAATTACCTTCAGAGGCACAGATATTGTCTCGGAGAGATAAGCAGAATCACGGTAGAGCGTGATGGTGTAACTGGTTGGGTCTGCTGGGTCAAGTTCGGCAGAGTAGATGTTGTCTGAGCCGAATGTAACCGTCTGGAGTTGATTGCCTGTGGCAACCGCACCCTTCTCGTAGTCATCATCGCTACAAGATGCAAGCACACCTGCAGCCACGATGCCAGCGAGCATGAATATCTTATTCAGTTTCATATTGCTTTCTAAGTTTTTGAATGGTTATTAGTCAGTTACACCGTCGCGAAGTGATGGGTTGATGCCCGTCTTAGGAGCAACGCCGCCAGTATTGTTCACGATGTCGAAGTTCGTGTTGATCTCTGTCTGTGGGAAGCGCATGAGCATCCATGGATCCTTGGCAGGGAGGTTGAACTTGTATGCTTCTGGATAGTTAGAGTTGTCGTCGTGGAAACGAACGAGAGGCTTGTTCTGACGCATCATGTCGCTCCAACCGAAACCTTCGCCCCAGAGTTCAACGCGACGCTGGAACCAGATTTCGTCAGCCAATGTACGAACTGTGGCAGATGGAACGCTGTAAGATGGGTCGCGATAGTTCTTCACGAAGTTGGTGAGGATTTCCTTTGCCTTAGCCTCGTTGCCGCTCTTGGCATAGCCTTCAGCCTGGATGAGCAACATCTCCTCCACACGCATGAATGGCCAGTCAGAGTCGTTCATGTCGGTTGGGATAGATGGAGCGCCGAACTTCACGTTGGTGTAAGGAATATAAGGCTCTTTCACGTCGGCAATCTGGAGAGGAGCGATGTCGTCGCCAGTCACGCCGTCCCAACTTACGGTTTCGAGCAGTGGAGAGTGGAGGTTCTCATCTACCCACCAGCCCTTGCGGACGTCGGTAGCAGGAATCTTGGCATAGAGCAGGTTGTTAATCATGGCGTAAACGCCTACACCGCATGCGTAAGACTCTGTGGAGAAAGAACCAATCCATGAAGGAGAAGTGGCGTAACGGCCATTTGCCATAGAAGTGGTCATGTCATAACCCCAAATCCAGTTGTGGTCGTTGATGTCGTAGAACGAAGGAGTGGAAACCTCGTCGATGCTGGCAGGTGTGTAACCATTGGCAGCCTTCTCTGCGTCAGCGGCAGCATTTGCCCACTGCTCTGTTGCGAGATAAGCACGAGCACGGAGACCGTATGCAACGTTCACGTTGATGTTTGCCTTTGTGCCACGATTGGCATCGAGGTGAGCAATAGCCCAAGTGAGGTCGTTGATGATCTGGTCGTAAACCTCTTTCACCGTAGCGCGTGGGTTGTGAGTGGCATCTGCCGTAGAGAGTGTTACGAGCGGAACACAAGGCTCATCCTGAGCACCTGCAGCATAAGAGAACTGGAAGTAAGGTGCCAGAGACAGGTAGTCGAAGGCACGGATAGCCAAAGACTGAGCGATGATGTTGACAACGGTAGAGTCAAGACCACTCACGAAAGCCTCGTCCTGCAACTCTTCTTCGCTGGTGATGTAGTTGCACAACAGGTCGTTGGCAATCTTCAACTGAGAATAAGGAGTAGAGTAGCGGATGAGTGGGTTGGCGTAAGTAGGAGTACGGGAAGTCAACTCACCACATACAGAGAACCAGTTGTAACCAGAGTTAGGGAACTGAAGGTCTGGACCCTCAGCATCCTGAGAGATGGCAGCCATGATGAAGCCGAAGTCGTCAGCACGACCGCTGCTTGGTGCGTAGAAATAGGGCTGTCCCATCATGGTGAACATACCGGTGAAGTCTGCCTCTGAACGGCTTGGGATAAGACTTACAGCCTCTGTCACCTGAGCGGCACTGATGCCGTCACCTTCTGGCTCAACGTCGTTGATGTCATCGCAAGCGACAAAGCCGATTGCGGCAAGAGCCAGGATTGATAATTTATAGAGTTTCATATTTTTGTAGTCTTTTTATGTTGTTTAGAATGAGAGACTGATACCGGCAGTGATGGTACGCATAGCAGAATAGTTACCAGATGCGTAACCTGTGCCAGCGGTGTAACTACCAAGACCGAAACTGAAGCGTGGGTCGAGACCCTTGCGAGCAGAGAGGACGAACATGTTCTCACCTGCTACGTAAACGCGGAGTGACTCGATGCCGATGCGGCTGGTGAGGAGTTTAGGCAGTGTGTAGCCAACGGTGAAGTTGCTGAGTGAGAAGTAGTCTGAACTGGTGTAGAAACGGTCAACAGCAGACTGACCAATGGTGTAGTCGTTCTCCAGGCGTGGGATGCTTGAACCGGTGTTGTCTGCACTCCATGCCTTCAGAGCGTCCTTGTGCCATGCTGAACCGATAGACTGGTCGCTGGTGTGCATCAGAGCCTGATAGGTTGCGTCGTAGAAACGGCCACCGAGTTGCCAACCGCACTGGAAACTGAGGTCGAAGTCGTAAACCTTGAACGTCATGCCAATACCACCCTGAAGTTTGGGCAGGATGTCGCCATCGTCATACTGAGTTGCGTCAGAGAAGTTGAGGGTCTTCTTATCTACTTCCTGAGTCTTTGGCGTTGTACCGTCTGCTTCGTAAACGGTGTTGCCATCTGCATCTGTCACATTCTCAGTGGTGCGATACCAGTAGAGAGCACGACCGTCGTTGGCAGAGTTGTAGGTAGAACCTTCTGGGTAGTTGTTGGCACCATAAATACCGGCAGTCTTGTAAACGTATGCCTGATACATAGAGCCGCCGATACGGTGGATGTAGTAAGCCTTCTGGATGCCTTCTTCTGCTACACTCTCGTGGAGAGCCGTAATCTTGTTCTTGTAGTGAGTGAGGTTGAAGTTGATGTCCCAAGTGAAGTTCTTCTTGCGGATAGGAGTACCGTTCAACTGCAGTTCGATACCGGTGTTGCGGACAGAGCCCACGTTGATAGGCTTCTGGATGGAACCGTAACCAGAAGAAGAAGGCTGGTCCAGATAGTAGAGCATGTCGGAAGTAGAGCGAGTGAAGAACTCGATGCTACCAGAGAGGCGGCTCTTCCAGAGTCCGAAGTCGATACCTACGTTGAAGTTGCGGTTCTTTTCCCATGTCAGTTCTTCGTTACCCAACTGGGCGAGTGTCTTAGAGTAGGCGTTGTTCTCGGCATCGTAAGAGATGTCGTAGATGTCAGCGTATGGGAAGTAAGGATAGTCGGCAGAAGCGAGGTCGTCGTTACCCTGCTCACCGTAAGATGCCTTCAGTTTCAAGAGGTCAACCCAGTCATACTCGTCCATGAAGCCTTCCTTGGCAATGTTCCAGGCAGCACCGAAAGAGTAGAAAGTACCCCAACGATGACCCTTGGCGAAGTGTGAAGAAGCATCGCGACGAACAGAAGTGCTGACGAAGTATTTCTCCTTGTAGTCGTACTGAGCACGAGCGAAGAGACCCTCAATCATGTAGTTGTTGGTATAGGAGTTCACGCTCTTGTGGTCGCCAGGACCGTAAGCGTTGCCCACTTCACCGATGGTTGGGTTGTAGAGGTGGGTGTTGTAAGCGTAAGTGTACTGATACTTGTACTTATACTGCTCGTAGCCGAGGAGCACGTCGAAGTTGTGTGTGCCGTCGGTGCCGAAGTCTGTCGTGTAGTTGCCCAGATACTGGTTGTTGACAGAGAACTGGCGGATGTTGGTTGCGTCTGCACCGCCATCTACGCTGGCTGCGTTGCCGAAGGTAGAGTAGAGTTGGTTGCGACGACGGTTGTCGGAGTTCACACCGATGCGGGCTGTGAGTGTCAAGCCGTCGATTGGGGTGAAGATGGCAGACCAGTTGCCGGTGAACATGTCGCGGTAGTTCTGGCTGCGGTCATACTGGTTGTCACGAACAGGGTTACCTACTGTGTTTGGACGGTGCTGGTTGGTCTGGCCGGAATCATACTTCACGAGACCATTGTCGCTGTAAGCGATGCTACCGTCTGCGTTACGAACGTAGAGTGGGTAGATAGGAGCCATGTTGTTGACAAGATAGAAGAGGTTGCCTGAACTTGCCCAACTGGAAGTAGAGTAGTCTGGCTGCTCGAAGTCTGCGTGAGTGAAACTCAACTGGGCACCTACCTTGAACCACTTCTTCACCTGGTAGTCAACGTTTGAACGGCCTGTGTAACGCTTGTAACCAGACTGGTCAACGATACCGTTGTGGTCGAGGAAGCCGACGCTTGCATAGTAGTTCAGACGGTCAGAAGCACCGCTGATGGAGAAGTTGTACTCCTGGCGGAAAGAACGGTGGATTGCCTCGTCATACCAGTCGTCTGGTGTGTAGTAGTACTGACCATCGCTGTAACCGAGGGTTGCGTTAGGGTTGAGTTTGAAGTTGGTACCAATGAGGTTTTCACCCTCTGGCACCGTGTAAACGAGGTAGCCAAGACCGCCGTTGTTCTCGTCGAGCAGACGGGCATTTGCCATCTTGTAAGCGTATGCCTGTGAGTAGCCGTTATATACGTAGTCGTTGTAGAGTTGCTTGTAAGCGGTCTCATAGTACTCTGCCGGGCTGTCAATCACGTCGTACTGAGGCACGGCACGTGAGTTGGAACCCCACTTGGCGTCGAAGTGAATCTCTGCGTCCTGTGGACGACCACGCTTGGTGTTGATGAGGATGACACCGTTAGCACCACGGGCACCATAGATGGCGCTGGCAGCAGCGTCCTTGAGGACTGTCATGCTCTCCACATCCTGTGGGTTGATAGAACTGAGGACACCGTCGTATGGCATACCGTCGAGGACGATGAGCGGAGTGTTGCTGGCATACATAGAACCGATACCACGCACGAGGATGGAGCGGCTTTCTGATGCAGGGTCACCGTTGCTGGAGGTTGTCTGCACACCGGCTGTTGTGGCTGTGAGGGCACCTGCTACGCTGGTAGCAACGTGGTGCTCGATGTCTTCAGCCTTCACCTCGGCAGCAGAACCTGTGAAAGAAGACTTTTTCATTGTACCGTAAGCGACCACCATCACTTCGTCCACAGAGCGATCCTGTGGCTCCATGAGGATGCGGATGCCATTCTTGGCTGCCACTTCGGTTGGGAGCATACCCACATAAGTTACGCGGAGAACGGCTCCGTGCTGAGGAACGTTGTTGATGGTGAAAGCACCATTCAAGTCAGTAGCGGCACCGGTTGTCGTGCCCTTCACGAGCACGGATGCACCGACTACTGGTTCACCCGTGCTTTTGTCGATTACCTTACCGGAAACCGAGTGCTGGGCGAACGCCATGCTGACTGTCATCAGACAGAGAGCAAGGAACGACCATAATCTTTTTTCCATTCTTTTTTGATGATTAGTTAATAATATAAATATTGTTTAGTT
>CALAVF010000358.1 GCA_937892315.1 uncultured Prevotellaceae bacterium
GCTGCTCCACCACGGCGACGGCTTTCCAACCGCCGAAATCGTACTCGGGGCTGTCGATGCCAGGGAGTTCCTGCGTGGCATCATAGTCCTCGCCACCCCACCAGTTGGAGCCAGTGGTGGGCGAAGGATGCGTCAGCCAGGAGCCATCCGTCAGCACCTTCTCCGTCGTTCCGTCGGCATATTCAATAGCGAGTTCCGCCCTCAGGCACACATCGCCCTGATTGCTGATTTCCTTGCAGTAACGTTCTCCCAAGCCGCCGCCTGCTCCCACCTTCGCCACATTGAAGATGCCGCCAGCCACCTGAGCGATGAGCGTGTTGCGGCCTTGCCTCAGCAGCGAGGTCACATCGTAGGTGCTGTACTGCACCGTCTTCACGAACTCCGATTCGCCAGGTTCGAGCCTGTTCGCCGTGACGGGGGTTCCGTTCATCTTCATGGTGAACACCCCGAGGGCTGTGGCATAGAGCCGAGCACGCTTCACCTCCTTCGAGAGAGCGAAGCAGGTGCCGTAGTAAGGCACGGCTGCGGAGGCTGTCGCATAAGCAGGAGCCGCCTTGATGGTGTCAGCCTCCTTGCCAATCCATTGGGCAGTCCATTCCGAGGCATCCATCAGGGCAGTCTCGAAGGTGGAAGTCGCCTCCCCCGTCTCGCCCTTCGTGCCCACAATCCTCACCGTCCACCAGTAGGCAGCACGAGACTGGAGGGGCGTTCCCTCATAGCGGATGCTGCTCTGTGCGGCAGATGGCACCACACCCGACTGCCACACCACATCGCCCCTCGCATCGGCAACCGTGATTTCATACGACTGCTGCCGAAAGCCTCGTTCGTCGCTCTGTGTCTGCCAACTGAACGTGGGCACTTCGTCAATGCCCAACGGCTCCACCAGTCCCGACACTTTCAAAGCCGTCACTCGCACGGAGGCATGGCACCACAGGCACATCAGCCCCATCAGGATATTCAACAGAAAAAATCGTTTCATCTCAGTTCAGGTTTCGTTCATCCACCTATCTTTTCAGATACTTCATCACCTTGCTGCCCTGCTTCACGATGTACACGCCCTTTTCGGGCACGGCATGGAGCCGCACCTGCAAGGAGTAAATCTCCACAGGAGCATCCTCATCAAACGAAGTCGTCACATTTTCGATGGCATCAGGCTCATCCCCACTGCCATAGCGAAGCAGTTTCACGCCACTGGCACGCAGGTTGTTCGTCACCACATTGGAGAAGTCTGCCTGCCAGCCCATATACACCTTCGCATCCTCCTTCAGCGTGAAGTAGATGCCACGAAACGTATTTCCGTCGGCAGGAGCCAGTTTCACCTGTTCGTAAGCAATCGACTGCGTAGGAATTTCATTCGTGTTCACCAACTCCTCGGAGGCAAAGATGTAGAGGTCTTCATTTGCCTCGTCGGAAGGATAGGAAGCACCAAAGTAGTAGCGACCAGCCTTCAGGTCAGCCAACTGATAGAGACGCACATTGCCGATGTCATAGCCATGCTCAGGGTAGGCGTTGTTGTTCCACCACACCTCCAGATGCAAGCAGTCATAGCCCTTGATGCCGTCGATGCCCGCCTGATTGTCAAAGCCGAAGTTCTCCACCGTCCAATGGAGCGGAGCACCAAAGCGTTCGCCATTGTCAGTCTCAGGAGTGCGGGCGAAGTTGTCTGCCTCGCTGAACACCTCGATGGTCAAGTCTTCGCTTCCAGCCGTGATGGGAGCACCACCCACATTTTTGCTATTCTTCACGAAGTCCTCCCACAAGCCGCTCACCTCGAAGTAAGCCTTGGTTGCCTCCTCGCCAGTCAAGCCCTCAGCCCTTTCGAGCCATTCGTCGCAGAGGGCACGCATCTTCAGCCACGAAGCCTTGTTGTAGAAGCCCGTGTTGTCGCTCACCCTCGTCTCCATGTCCACCAGTTGACCGTCCATGTCGAGCAAGAGATTCTCCAACGCATACTCGTTGGCATCAGCCAGTCGGTAGAGAGCCACCTTTTCGGCACGGAACTCCTGCTCGCCTGCACCATTCTGCAAGTCCGCCTGCCAACCGATATAGACCTCCTGCTCCTCGTCCAGTTTGAACCACAAGCCACACAACTGCCTGTCCTCCGAAGCCTCGCTGATGGGGTAGTAAGCAATGGATTTCTGCGGAAGGTCTGCCGTGCCATACAGAGCGTCAGCCACAAACATATAGGCGTTCACGCTCAGGTTATAATGTGTGTTATATCCTGCTCCGAAATAGTAAGAACCTGCGGGGAGGGTCACTTTCCTGTAGATGCGGGCATCAGTCAGGTCGCCCTCGTCGTTGTTCTGGCGGTCGTCCCAAAGCCCCAGATAGAGAGCCTCCTTGCCCGAATACTTATCCAGACCCGCCTTCACGCCGTCGTTGTTGCTCTGAGGGATGTTGAAGTTCTCCACCGTCCAATAGAGCGGGTCGCCAAAACGCTTGTCGCCGCCACCCTGACGCGTGAAGTTCTCAGCCTCGACCAGATAGTCGATGGTCACGTCACGTTCATACTCCCCCTCGAACTTGCCGCCCTTGTTGGTGCCGTTCGCCAAGAAGTCGTTATACGCATCCAGCAACGCCCGTTCGGCAGCCTCAATCTCGGCATCTGTAGCGTCCTTGCCCACCTTCTTCGCCTCATATACAGCCTCTTGAATCGTGGGCAGATAGAGCGTGCTCAGTTTGCCCGTGTTGAGATAACTTGCCTCGGCTCTCATCGTGGCGATGTAAGCCTCCATCGACGTGATGGCATCCTGCAAAGCCTCGTATGCCGACTGCTCCACGTCCTCCACCTCGATGGCAAACACAGGGGCGATGGCGTTGGTACGGGTGGATGGCACCATCACCGTCAGTCCCTCAATGCCCTGCGAGAACTCGATGTTGCCGTCATAGCCCAGCAGTTTGACGCTCTTCACCTTGCCGCTGTAGTATTCACTGGCTCTGGAGAAACTCTTGAAGGAGAAGCGACCTGCTGCCGGCCAGGCAAGGATGGTGGCATAAATCTTGCCGTCCTTCTGCACATAACGCACATCCTTCGCCGAGTAGTTAGCCCCCTCGTTGAATCCCTGTGCCGAGAGCGGATTGGCAGCGTCAGCCAGAGGACCCTCGCCAAAGGTCTTCCATGTGCGAGTGCCGTAGATGCTCTCGCCGTTCACGTCCATCCACGCCTTGATGTCGGCAAGAATCGCCTCCTCCTTGTCGTCGATGGTGCCGTCGCTCTTCACAGGCACCGAGAGCAGCAGGTTGCCGTTCTTCGACACGATATCCACCAGCATACGCACGACGGTCGCGCCGCTCTTGTAGCCGCTGTTCTGATAGACATGCACATCGTAGTGCCAAGAGCCGATGCACGTACACGTCTGCCAATACTCCTTCTGGATGCGGTCAGGGATGCCACGCTCCACGTCCCACATCATGTAGTCCTTCTGGTCGCCGTTCAACTGCTTGCCCGTCGCCACCACCTGCGGCGTGCCGCCATTCGCCGCCGCACTCGTGTTATAATAATGTGCCAGGATGTTCTGACCAATCTTGTCGTCACAGCCATAGAAAGGCATCGCCGTGTCGTCAAAATAAATCATCTGAGGGTCGTAGTCGTCAATCATCTCCAGCACACGGTTCTGGAACTTCTGCTTGTATTCCTCAGAAGGGAGGTTAGCCCCGTTGTTCCAATCCCACTGACTGTGAATGGTGCCCGAATTGTCCCAACCCTTCGAGTGAGGGTGGTTCTGTGCATAGAGTTCCTGGGGGTCGTAACCTTCCCACCATTTGCCCACGCCGTCGGCTTTCGTCAGGTTGCCGTCATACTCCTGCGAAGGCTCCAACCATGTCCACGCATGAGAAGCATGGATGCTCACACCCAATGGGAGGCCAGCCTTCTTGCAGGCATCGCTCCAACCTTTGATGATGTCTTTCTTAGGACCCATGTTGACAGAGTTCCACTCCTGATAGGGGGAGTTCCACAGGTCGAAATTGTCGTGATGGTTGCCCAGTGCCATGAAGTAGCGGGCACCCACACTCTTGTAGAGGTTGACCAGTCGCTCTGGGTCCCAGTTCTGTGCTTTCCAATCGTTGCACAGTTCCTTCAAACCAAATTCGGCAGGGTCGCCAAAATGGTCGTAGTGCCACTGATTCTGTCCGCTGCCCTCGAAGTACATGAAGCGAGCATACCAGTCGCCATCCTCGGCATGACACTGGGGACCCCAATGTGCCCAGATTCCGAACTTGGCGTCCTTGAACCATTCAGGACACTCCCAACCTGAGAGAGACTTGTAATCGGCCGAGAAGGCTCCCGTCTTCACAGCCACATCAGTCTGCTGAGCGGAGGCGGCGATCCCCTCTGCCATCAGCAC
>CALAVF010000359.1 GCA_937892315.1 uncultured Prevotellaceae bacterium
CTGCATGAGGGAGAGGACGGCTCCGTTGGGTTGTCCGTAATAGACGGGAGAGCCGACCACGAGGGCATCGGCGGTTGCCATCTTTTCCGAGATGCGGTTGCACACATCGTCGTCGAACACACACTTGTTCTCTCCTTTCACCTTGCACTGCCCACAGGCGATGCAACTACGCACGGGCTTCACGCCGATTTGCACGATTTCCGACTCAATGCCATGTTTCTCCAATGTTTTGGCAATCTCGCTCAGGGCGATGAAGGTATTACCCTGCTTTCGAGGGCTTCCGTTAATCAGTAATACTTTCATAAAATGTTAGTTTTGGTGAAATTCGTGCGGCAAAGTTATGCTTTTTGGGGCAAGTGACCAAATGTTGTGCGGAAAAAGATGCCGATGCGTGTCTTTTTATTCGGGCACGTAGATGATTTCACCGTTTTCCAGTTCGTAGGCAATGCCGACTCGTTTGCCTCGGTTGCCCGACTGCTGCGACTGGTCTTCGCTGGGCGTGTAGCGGTTGATTTTCTGCCCTTCCTTGGTGATGATT
Source organism: uncultured Prevotellaceae bacterium (assembly GCA_937892315.1). The sequence goes on from CALAVF010000359.1 coordinate 539, forward strand.
TCCATGTTATCCTTGCCAGGGTTCTTCACCATGGTGAAGTCTTCCTGCGAGAACATCTCGGTCATGTTGTAGCGGGTGACGAGGGCTACCATGAGGGCAACGGCGAAGACCATTGCCACATCGAAGAGGTTGGATACGACGGACATGGGGTCGTCGTCATCTGTCTCCCGGCTTCTGAGGGGGGAGGTATGCGTTGTTTTCTTTAGCATGGTGGATCAGTTTTGTGGTTCGGTGAGTAGGTCGGCAAGGAACTGGAGGTTGACACGGTCGTGTTCGTACCAACGTGCTTTGACCTGACCTGTGATGAAGCCAATGGCCGCGGAGAAGAGTCCCACGACGGTGGTGGCAAAGGCTACCTGCATGTTGTATGCCATCGAGGCAATGTCGCCAGCCGCCAATCCAACGAGGGCAGGACCCATCGGGATGAGTGTGCCCATCAGTCCGAGCATGGGACCCATCTTGGCGAGGGTTTTGCTGGTGGCGAGGTCTTTGGAGGCGGCAATGTCGAAGTCGGCAAGGAGTTTCTGGAGGTGTGGCTCGCTCGCCTTGTGCCCGAGCATCTGCTGGATGTAGAAGACCACCAGAGACTTGTTTTGCTTGGGCAGACGCTCGGCAAGGGTTGCCGCGTTGTCGGTGGTGAGTGTGTCGAACTCGGCAGTGAGCAGGGCTTCGGTCTTGCGCACAGCGAGATACTGGCCGAAGAAACTGCCAATGAGCAGCAGGGCGCGTGCGAAGAGGAGGATGAGCAGGATGATGACAGGCACGAGCAGTCCTGTGGAAATCCAGTAGAGAATGTCTGAGATGTAGTTCATGTTATTTTTCTTTATGATGGTTTCTATTCTGATTCTTTGGGGACGCGTACCCCTCGGGTGCGATGTGCCGTACCTCTTGGGTACGCCCAACCATACCCCTCGGGTACACCTGATAGATAATGAAGCCGATGAGGGCGAAAAGGAGAGTGAGTCCCGCGATGCCCACAAGGGCTGTCCAGTTCACCTCGGAGATGCCGACAGCGGAGGTGCGTCCGTTCACGGTGGCAATGATTCCAAGCACGGCGATGAGCGTGTTGGAGAGGAAGAAGATTTCGAGGCGCAACTCCTTCTCGGGAATGAGCCAGCGGACGAGCCATGTGAGGACGATGATGGCGACCAGCACCACGGCTGCAAATCCGTAGGCAATGGTTTTGAAGTCCATGCCCGTCAGCGTGAACATCAGCATCGTCTCCAAATGGAAGAGGACAGGGAAGATGAGGATGCCGGGGAACCAGCGCAGTGCCTTATAGATATATAATGTGCGTTTCCTCACCTTGCCTGTGTACATGAGGTGGGTCGCCAGAAGGCAGTAAGCCATTTGGATGACCACCTCAATCGAGAGCACCACCGCCGTGTCAAGCATCAGTTGCTGATTGTTCAGCCAGTCGTGCAGTTGCGACTTGCTCTGTTCGATGGCATATTGCCATACGAGTGCCACGAACAGGGCACACACGGCTGCAAGGGCAATGACCCACCAAGGCTTGTGGTAGGTCTGCTTCAGCACCGTGTTGAAGCAGACCAGTACAATCAGTATGAGAACAACCGCTTCCATCTATTCCTTGGTGGTTTGGCGGCGGCGACGAATCAGCACGGCGAGCAGGGCAATGAAGAGCACCACGATGGCGACAACCACGATGTTGCTGACGATGGTGGTCTGCTCCTCGCCTCCGTTCATCTCCTCCTTCTTCAGCACCTTGCCATCTTGGCTGTTCACCTGTTCGTTGCGCACCTGTGCTATTTGCTGCCTGTATTCCTTGGCTGTGGCACCATCCACACGTTCCGCAATGAAGTCTTGCAGACGTTGGTTGTCGCTCACCATGCGCGAGCCACTTGCGCCGTATTTGTTCACCAACTCCGTGTGGAGCGTCGCGATTGCTTTCAGTTGGGATGCCGAAGCCTCCCAGTAGCCCTTGCGAGCCGATTCCATCATCACAGCCGTCATCTCTTGCAGCGCCGCAGGATTCTTCTGCTCGAAGAACTGGCGGGTGTCGAGGTGGTACTTGTCTTGTACGTAGGTGTCGTAAATCTCGTCCCACATCTCGCCGTCGATGGCTTCGGGCTTCATCACGTTCCAACCAAATGTGTTCTGCACCAGTTCGGCGAAGGTGTTCGCATCGCTGGCACCGCCCTGCATCTTCTCCTTGATGTAGGTGGGGTTGAAGAGCGTTGTGCGGCTCTCTACGCCGATGGCTTCCTTCACCTCCTGCATCTTTGCGCGGTTGCGGTTCCGATAGTCGCTCAGGTAGGCATCTGGCTCCTTGCCCGTCACGTTGCGCACCGCCATGTTCATGCCGCCCATGAACTCATACACGTGGTCGAGCGACAGTGCGCCCCATGTGTTTGATTGGCGAGGCTGAATCACGGCATCTGTGCGGCTCAGTGCTGCCTCGAAGGCATATTGCCGCATCTCCTCCCAGTTCTTCTCGCTGCCATAGAAAGCACCCATGTTGTTCAGATACACCTCAGCCAGTTCTTCCTCCTTGTCCCAGCGGTCGCTTGCCATGGTCATCTCCTGAATGCCTGTACCGTAGTTGCCATTCATTCCACCAAAGACTCGGTAGGTGCTCATCTCCCGTGCCTCTTTGGGCGAGAGACCTTTCTCCACAAGCACCCGTTCCGCCTCCTTCACGCCGTCTGCCACCATGTTCGTGTAGTGGTCATCCTTTGCGCTGGCGGCCATCTCGATGGCACGGTTGAGCAGGAACAGGCGGGAAGCCGCCAAGTCGCGCAACTGCCCCGAGGTCTGCACCACCACGTCGATGCGTGGGCGACCCAGTTCTTTCGAGGGAATGAGCCGTATGTCCGTCACGCGTCCGAAGGCATCACGAATGGGTTCCACGCCGAGCATGTAGAGGCATTGGGCAATGGTGGCACCTCCTGTTTCGATGAACTCGCTCGACCATAGTGTGTAACTCACCTTGCGAGGAATGCTGTCGTGGTGACGCTCCCGATACAGGCGGATGGTGTTCTCTGCCAGTTCCTTGCCTTTCTCCCATGCCTGTTCGGACGGGCATGCCTCGGCATTCACACCGAAGAGGTTTCTGCCTGTCGGCACAGCATTGGGATTGCTGATGACATCACCGCCCGGCGAGGGTGAGGTATAGCCACCGCTCAAGGCGTTGAGCATGGCATTGAGTTCTTGCTGAGGAGAACCTTGCAGCGCAAGGCGGTAGTTACCCACGTTGCGGATGGTGCGCTCCACTTCCAGTATGGCGTGGGAGAAGTCCTTGTCCTCCTTGGTCAGCATGCCCGCTTCTGCCACCTTGTCCATCAACTGCTGCATGGCTGGCGACATGTTTGCCATCTTGCTTTCCGTGTGCTTGTCTGTGGCATCGTTGCCACCGTTTTTCTTCATCATCGCTGCCTTCATCTTCTTCAACTGTTCGGGCGAGGCACCCATCATCTTGGCAATGGCAAGTGCTTTCTTGGGATCCATGCCTTTGCCCATCTCACGCATCTTTGACATCTTCTCAGCCTTCTGGGTATTTTCTTTTTGATGGGATGCCCCCTTCGGCTTGTGGGTTGCCACCACCTTTTTCGCTCCAGGCATTTCGTTCGCCATGCTCATCATCATTGCCATCATGTCTTGTGGGGCGGTGATGATGCTGTCGATGTGGTGGGCGCGTTGGAGGTCTTCCATGCTGATATGGGCTATGCGGCAAACCTCGGCGTTGGTCACTTCGGAGGTGCGATTCAAGAGTGTGCCGACCAATGCTTTGGCAGGGTTGAGGTAGCGAGCCGTGAAGAGTGCTTGGTGCTTCTCCGTGTCGTTGGCAGCACGTTTCAGCATCTTGTCGAGCGCAAGAAGGCTGTAGGCAATCGGGTCGGTTGCCATGGCATAGACGGAGGTGTTGATGCGCTCCGTCTCGTAAGGAATGCCCAGGGTGTAGAAGTGACTGGTGATTTTCTCATTACAGAGTTCTTCGGCAAAGGCTTCGATGTGTGCAATTTCGTTCTCGGTGTAGGGTTTGCTCATGAGCGAATCGAGGTGCAGTTCGCGATGGATGCCCATCTCGACAGTAAGTTTCTTCACCGCAAGTGATGCCTTGTCGCTGGGTGCTTTGGTGTAGGCATCGATGGCATCGGTCAGTTTGTTATATGTGTTGCGCAGGTTGCTCTCCATGAACGGAGGGGTGAGGTAAGATACCGTTGCTGCATACGTGCGCCGTTTGGCAATCATCGCCTCGCCCACATTGCCGATGGTGTAGAAATAGAAGTGAGGAACAGCCCCCACCAGGCGGTCACTCCAGCAGTTCTGGGAGAGAGCCACCTGCTTGCCCGGTGTGTATTCAAGCGAGCCATGTGTGCCGAAATGGATGAGAGCATCAGCCTTGAAGGCGTTCTGAATCCACAGGTATTCAGCCAAGTAAGGGTAGGGTGGTACAGCCTCGGTGCCATGCACCATCTTGAAGGTGTCGCTTCCTGTGCCTGCTGGCATCTGAGGCATCAGCACGATGTTGCCCAGATGGATGATGGGCAATCCGAGGTTTTCCTCGTCCTTTGCCAGATACTCACCGGGGTATTCGCCGTTGGTCTTTTTCATCTCTTGCAGCGATTTCTCCGTCAGCGTTGCCTTTGCCCATGCCTCGAAGTCGCTCTTGCTGACCAACTGCGGCTTGCCCTCATGGAGGAACTTCGCCTGTGCTCCTTCGGCATAGGTGCCAAACACGCTGCCCGACTGCTGAATGAGGGCATCCAGTTCTTCAGCCGATGCAGGAAGACCGCTAACGTTATAGCCGTTCTCCTTCAACTGAACCAAGAAATTGTACAGCGACGACACCACTTCCAATCCTGACGCAATCAGGGAGTTGGAACCGGGGCCTTTGAAGTAAACAATCGCCACTTTCTTCTCTCGGTTCGCTTTCTTTTGCAAGGCGATATGGTTGTTGACTGCCGTTACAAATGTCTCCAGACGTTCGGGGATGGTGTATGCCTCGGGCAATCCGTCTTTCCCCTCCCGAATGGCGAAGAGCACGAACGGACGAATCATGCCGTCGATTTCGGGTACGATGATGCTTTGCGAGAAGAAGCCGCCCTGCATGCCCTGCTTGTCCTCCTCCCAATCGGCGGTCATGCGGTTCACATTGACGGTGGAGAACAGCGGGATGTTCTGCTTTTTCAGATACTCCACCATGTAGTCGCCAATGCGTCCGTGTGCCATGTTGATGATGGCGGTGGGTTGGATGCTGTCGATGGCATGCGTCTTGACCAATGTGGGCAGGTCTCGTGTGGCATACACCACGTTGCCCGTCTCTTCCAGTTTGCCGATGAGGTCGGTGGCGTCACCCATCATGCCTGCAATGAGGATGCGTGGTGCATCGGCTTTCTGCAAGCCGTTCTCTTTCAGGAATTTGTCATAGTCCTTAATGCAGGTGAACGATACTTCCTCTGCCTCTCGGTCCTTCACGTCGGGATGGTAAAGCAGTTGCGCTTCGCGTTCCTCTACAGGCTCCACTTCGCTGAGGAAGAATAGTTTGCCGTCCACCTCATTGCGCAGGTAGTTGAGAAAACTGCGGTAGTTCTTCCGTCCGCCAGCCGACATGTATTGCTTCAGCGAATCGGCATCCCACTCGTCAATGCTCACGATGTTGTTGGCAGGGTTGGTGGCGGCTGTGGTGAGAATCTTCAACCCTCCGTCTGCCAGTTCCTGAATCTTGGTGCGTTGTTCTTCGGTCATGCGGATGCCCATGCCGCTGATGAGCACCACGTCATATCGGTTCCAATCGTCAATGTTGTCAAGTTTTTCTTCCGAGAGCCTGATGAAGCGATTGTCATTCGCTTTCGATATTTCTCCGAGGCTTGTCACTTGGTAATTCACAAAAGCAATGCTGGTGGGGCTGCACATGTGACGCCAAAATACAACAACGGCTGTGAGAAGAATCACAGCCAGAATGAGAAGAAAGAGGTGCTTTTTCTTGAATGTTATTTTCTGCATGGATTAAAAGAATTTGTCGATGTCAATAGAAACTCCTATTGTTAATGTAGTGCCAATGGTGGTGGGCGAGTTGGTGTAGTAGTTCTTGGGTTGGTAGTTGAAGAGATTGTCCACCGCACAGTTGAGGGTGATGCCTTTCACAAACCGCTGTGAGAGGCTGAATTTCCAGAGGCTGTAGCCGTTGTAGTGCGTCTTCGTCATTTCGTCGAGATTGGTAGTGGTGTATCCCGTCTCGTTGAAGGCAGAGAGAAATCGCCCGGAAAGCGCAATGTTGAAGCCGTAGTTCTTCGTGAACTGGTGGTCGTAGTCGATTCGCCAAGTGAGGGAGTGGGGGCGTGCGGCTGTGAGGTCGGGTTGTCCTTTATCCACGATGCTTTTGGTGAAGGCATACGATGCCCTTGCTCCGAGTCCGTTGTGGTGATGCAGTTGCAGCGTGGCATCGGCACCTGCAATCTGCTGGTCAGCGACATTGGTGTACATCTGTCCGTAAGTGCCGTCACGTTGCACGGTGGCGGTGGTTATGTAGTTGTTGAAGAAGTTGTAGTAGCCCGTAGCCGTGAAACAATACTTCAGGTTGTCGCTGATGGAACCATAGTTTGTCCACGAGAGCGAGAAGTTGTGGTTGGTTTCGCACTTCAAGTCCTTGTTGCCATAAATCATGAAGATGTTGCCCATAAAGAAATCCATGTACAGTTCCTTCAGCGACGGGGCACGAAAGCCGCTGGCGTAGGAGGCTCGGAGGCTGTGCTTGCCTGTCTTGTACATTCCTGCCACCTTCCATGTCGGCATTCCCTTTTCGGCGGCAGAGAAGTAGTCGTAGCGGAGTCCTGCAATGACGTTCCAATGGTTGTTGGGCGTATAATCCCACTGTGCGAAGAGGTCGTAACTGTTCTGCGAGTGGTGTTTTTGGTCGTCGGAGAACTGGTAGGAGAGCAGATAGTCATTCATATAGTCGGCACCTGCCACCAACTGTGACTGCCACTCGGGCATCTTGAGGCTGTAGAGGGCACGCCCGATGTTCTGACGGTTGGAGTAGTCGCGCACATCCTTGTGGGTGCGGGTGGCAAAGTCCGACTTGTCGTACTGGTCGAAACTGTAGGTCATTTCGAGGTTTTGCAAGGGGGTGATGTCCCAGTTGCCTTTTAGCCCATAGTTGAGGTCGCGGTAACGATCGTGGGTCGGTTCGCTGGTGTCGCGTTCGCGGAAATAGTAGCCTGCCCGTCCCGTCAGTTTGAAGTCGTCGGCAGGTTGCCAAACGAGACGTTCCTTCACGTTGTAGGTTCGGTTGGAGGGGATGGTACTGACGTAGGAATCGTCGCCTCCATTCAGGTGTACGTCGTCAGCGTCAGTCATCTGGAACGTGGTGAGCGAATTGACCTTTCCCACATTGAAGTCGGCGCTGGTACCGTGTCGCCACTCCTTGGTCGCCCCCTCATAGCGGGTGTTTACGTTCGCCGCCCAATGGTCAGACGGCTGCTTGGTGATGATGTTGATGACCCCTCCCATCGCTGCCGAGCCGTAAAGCGTAGAGGCTGCTCCCTTCACAATCTCGATGCGTTCCACGTTCGACAAGTCCAATCGCCCGAAGTCCACATTGTCCATCGTCTCGCCCGCCATGCGTTCGCCATCAATCAGGAAGAGGATGTTGTTGCCGTCGTAGCCGCCCATGTTCAGCACCAGGTTCGTGCCCATCGAGAAGGTGAACTCCAAGCCTGGGATTTCCTGTTGCAGCAGGTCTTTCACGTCGGTGGCATCCACCTTTTTGATGTCTTCGGCTGTGATGACACGTGTCACGACAGGGATGTCCTTCAGCGCTTTTGGGGTACGTGTACCTGTCACGACCACCGTCTGCAGTCCCAATGGGTCTTTGTTCCACACGGTGGTGTCGGCTGGCTCTGTCTCGGCTTGTGCTGTGGCAAATACGAGCAGCCCTATGATTGTATGATATATGTGTAGTTTCACACGCGTTCTTGTTTTTTTAATTCTTCGCTTCTGCAAAGAGGGGGTATTTGTAGTTGACCGTCATCCATCCCTTTGTCTGATAACGGTCGTTGCTCATGAAGTCCACCAGTTGCACTGCGGCATAGGTGCTGTCGCTGAAGCGGTAGAGCATCACATTGTCGTACATCGTGTAGATGGGGGGCATCGTGCTCAAATCCATATTGAGCCATTTGCCCGCCTCCTTGTTTTTGTAGCCTGGGGCGTATGTGAGATAGCCTTCCATCATGTGCGACATGTCGATGGTGATGGATGCGTCGCTCCATTCGTCCTCTACCCAAAGAGGCTCGGCGGGCAGCCCTGCCGTCTCCAACTCTTCGATGGAGTGGTAGTTGGTCATCATCACCGAGGCTCCGTTGGTCTTCACGTCGTAGCGGTGTTGAGCAAAGTCCCACTCTTGGGGCGCACCGCTTTCGGTGGAGTCTTCAAGGTTTATGGTAGAGGTGGTGATGGCGAGTGAATCGCCGTGCAGGTTGATGTACACCCATTGCGTGTAACTGGTGGCGTTGATGTAGTATTGTCCCGACTTGATGCTGACGAGCGTGCTGTCATTTGTCATCACAGAGTCGTTCTGCTGGCTGCTGCCGTTTTCCGTTCCGCTGTTGCCGCCGCCGTCCACCGTGTCGTCATACGCGCCTTCCAGCATATCACAAGCCGAGAATAGCCCCACCCAAGAGGCTATTCCCAGTATTGTCCATATT
>CALAVF010000360.1 GCA_937892315.1 uncultured Prevotellaceae bacterium
GATCTACTTCGCGAAACTGCTGGATGGTCAGGGGCTGCTTTGTCATTGTGCCGAGGTTTTTGTTTTGGTTTCCACCTGCAAAAGTACAACATTTTTTCTGTTCCTCCAAATTTTGAGTGACTTTTTTGGATGGATGTCACATCGAGGGAAACGAACGGGGAGGCAGCCCATTGGGTTGCCTCCCTTGTTTTGTATATATATAATATATGTATATTAGTGGCGTGCGGTACGCTTCTTGGCTGAGCCGGTTACCTCAATCACGTTCCACCTGATGGCTACAGCCTTTGACTTGTTGAGGTAAATCTTGGTTGAACCATAATCGCAACCGAGATAGCCTGCATCGGCTACGCTATAGATGTAGTATGAGCCGTCGCCTGCATCTTCAATCTTGAAACTTACACGATCACCTTTCACATTCCATTCAAAACTTGCATTCCAACCGTCTGCACTTGAAGAAACTAATGGTGCTCCATTCGCTCCTTCCTTCTGGATGAAGATGAAACTTCCTTCTGCAATATTCCAATCTGTCCACTGGTGAAGAACCCACTTTTGGTTGGCGCTTTGGTTGTCTGGCTTGTAGTGCAACTCATTTGTGCTGTTCGAGTCGTTATAGTAGCATGTCAAGGCATCGCCAACGGTTGCGTTATTTCCTCCTGCAACGATGAAGCGATAGGTCTTTTCGGCTACAATTGAGGCGTTGCCATTGTCGTCATCATCGTTGTTGTTACCATTGTCGTCATCATCTACAAATGTCTGTGAAGCCCCGTATTGGAGGACGATGGCTGCCTGTGCGAGATTGACAGATTTATTCTCTGCACCCACGATGTAGATGCCGCCTGTCTTCTTTGCCTTGTGGAGTTGTTCTGCGGTCAACGCTATGGAAGTGGAAATCTTGTAGCCGCCGCCGTAGTCTTCCACGAGTTGCTCGCCGTTTGCTGCATCCCAGTAGATGGTGCATCCTGGAATGGACTCGAAGATGACGTTGATGGTGGCGGTGTAGCCGTCAGGAGCGTTGGAGTCGGTGATGGATGAGAAGTCGATGAAGGCTGCGTTGGAATATGTGGTTGTGTTACCATACTTATCAGTGTAGGTGAAGGACTGGTTGTTGCGAACGGGGAGTTGTGTACCCTCGATGGTCACTTCCTGTGGAGTCTCTTCAACGACGAGTTCGGTCACAGTCTTGAGTTCCGAGACGGTGTAAGTGGTGTTGGGGTATTTGTACCAGTCTGTGTTGTTGTTGTGATTGGTCACCCAGCCTGCGAAGTTATTATATGCACCTGTGCCTTCACCTGCTGCGCCCTGCCCCACTGCGATGGTCTTGAGTTCACGTGGCAATGCCCACACGTACTCGGTCTTGGTCGTGGAGGTGTAGATAGCGTAAGTGTATGGAATGCAGAGCATTTCGGGCACTTTTCCTGCATTGGGTGCTGCCACGATGGAAGCGGAGCCGAAGCCTGATGTGCTTGTCGTGACGGTGCCTGTAGGTGCGGCTGTGCCTTCCTCAAGCACATAGATGGTGAAGCCGCCCATGTTGTAGCCGCTGTATTGGCTGGAGGTGCTGTAGTTGTCGGTCGTGTAGTAAGCCATGGTCCAGTCTTTGTCCACGGTGATGGTTTTCGATGTGCCTGCCGTGCCACGGCTGCCGCTCACGTTGTGTGGGATGTAGTTGCCGCTGACGCTGGCTTCCTGACCGAAGAGTTGGTGGATTTCGCCAAGGCTGGTTTCAGAGCCTGTATCGGGGTTGATGAAGAAGAGGTAGGAAGCGAGCGTACCGCCGGCTGCCAGCGGAGTGACGGTGGCTGTGGTCTGTCCGCTCACGTGCTCCACCTTGATCACCACGTCATTGTAGTCGGCATCGAATGTGCCGCCAAGGTCTTCGCAGGCCAGAATCCATGTGGCAGCGGTGTGGTCTTCGTCCACCACGGTCGGGATGTTTCCGTCGAACTTGAAGACCACGTCGTTGAGGTCGTAGTCACCCTTATACCAGTCTTCGAAACAAAGGTACTGCTCACCACCGATGACGACGGAAGCGGCATAACATGCATGCTCGTTCTGGTATGATGTAGTAAAGCGGTCGCCGTAAACATGGTTCTTGGCAGATTCTGAATAGAACGAGTAAGAGCCGTTCTTCAGCATAAAGCCGAAGGTTGTGCCGGCAGGAATGTCGATGGTGATTTCCTTCGAACGCTGTGTGACAGCAGCAGGGTTGCCGTCATAGGCAGCCGTAGAGACTGCTGAGAAAACATTTTGTACCGTATTGACCTTGAAAGATGCGTAGGTGACAATCTCGTCATTTGCCCATGTGGGTGCCGTGTAGTTGCCCTCACCTGCATGATAGATGTAGTTGACGCTGTTTTCCGTCCAAGTGTAAACACCGCTGGCGGCATCGTAGGTGAAGTTGGAGACGCTACTCTTCTTTTTCACATATTGCAGACAGAGTTGCTCGGTGGTTCCCGCCTTGTTGATGTCGTCATACGGGTTGGAACATATTCCGTAGTCCTGCTCAAACAAGTTCTGCAGTTCGTCGCCTGACTTGGGGGTGTAAACCAGCACTTCGCGGTAATTGCCACTCGCGTCGGTATAATACACATAGATGGCATCGCTGCCGTTCGTATCCCAAAAGACCGGATAGAAAGAGAACTTGCCGTTTGACACATACTTGAAGTTCTGTGTCACCTTGCCCAGATTCGTTTCCCCGTATGACTTTGAATCATCGTTAATTTCAGGCAGTGTTGTATCGTATGCCTTTGCCTTTGCCTTGTTAAACTCGATGTAACCGCCTGTGGCGACGGTGACGTCATAGGTTGTACCTACGTTAGCAGCACGGGTTTCGACCGTGAAGTCTGCCACGCCGCCCATCGTGGTGCTGATGGCGGTCTTGCCGTCGCTGACGATGATTTTCTCGGTGCCTTCCACCACGTCGAAGCCGAGTTCCTGTGTGCCCGTCACGCCGCTGTATTCACCCACGAGGCTGTAGGCGCCGTTGACGAGGGCGAAAATCTGCACGGTGGAGGTGCTGCCGACAGTGACCTCGACGGTGTTGCGTTCAGCAAGGTTCCAGTCCTGTTCGGAGTCAATTTTGCCGAAAGCGTCCTCGAAACCCTTGATGTGGGTCAGTTCGTTCTCAGTGTAGCCATTGTCGTAGTCGCTGCACGACGAGAGTGCGAGTGCAGCGAGTGCGATGGGAACGATTAGCGAATAAATCCTTTTCATGTTCTGTTTCCTTTTTTGAATCTATAATATATCGTTAGTTGATTTCGTGGCTGAAATGCGACCATGCGGCGTGTGCTTTCACGCCCGTACATATATTTTACGCAAAGGTAGCACATTTTCTCCGCTGGGACAAGAAAAACTTTAAATTTCACGCACTTTTTCTTTAGAAAAGGAAACAAAGGCAACATTTTGTGCTTTCTGGTTAACAAAATGGGATGTTTGTGTTGCAGTCACCCCCTACGTCGTTACCTCGATGCGTATCAATTCGTGTACGGGTGTTGTAATGTTATAATACCCGTGCATGAATTGATACGAGACGAGGGAGTGTGGATGGGGCATGCGGAAAGGTGTGGGGAATTTCACGCAGAAAACGTGGGAATGTCACGCAGAAAACGTGGGGAATTTCACACAGAAAACGTGGGGAATTTCACGCAGAAAACGCAGAAATACGCAGAAATTTTTGACACGAACCTTTAGATCGGCGTAGTCAAAGGTTCATGTTCCTTAAAAATTTCTGCGTTTTTCTGCGAATTTCTGCGTGACATTAAAAATTTCCCCACTTTCCGTGTGCCGCACCACCCTACCGGCAAAAAAAATAAACGTAATAAAATAATTTCGGTTAAATGTTTTGTCGTTTTGGGGAAATGTTGTATCTTTGCAACGGATTCTAATTGACAATTAAGTGAATAGCCCCCGTGGGGGCGTGTTTTCGAGAAAGGTTTATGACGAAGATTATCAGTTTTCTGAACCATAAGGGCGGCGTGGCGAAGACGACCACGTGTGCCAATCTGGCTACAGCCTTGTGGATTTTGGGCAAGAAGGTGCTCATCATCGATACGGACCAACAGTGCAACCTGTCGGGCGTGCTGGGTTTCTCTCAGAAGGAGGGCGACCCGACGCTGAGCGACTGGCTGAAGGAGCCTGTGCCGGCGCCTGTGTACATCAGGTACGAGGGGCTGGAGTACATCCCTGCGTCGAAGGCGCTGCGGAACATGGAGGCGGAACTGCTGAACAAGCGGAGCCGCGAGACGATTCTGGCACGGAAACTGGAGCAGGTGAAGGCGGAGTATGACTACGTGGTGATTGACTGCGCGCCGGGCGACTCGGTGCTGAACGACAACGCGCTGTCGGCGAGCGATGCGGTGATTATCCCGACGGAGTGCAGCGGCTTCTCGCTGCAGGGGATGCAGAACCTGCTGCTCGCCATCAGGGAGATTCAGCAGGAAATCAATCCGGAGTTGAAGATTGAGGGCTACCTGCTGGTGAAGTATGACAAGCAGACGAAGATTGCGAAGGAGGTGAGCCGGTACTTCGAGCGTCAGGACGAGGTGCCGACGCTGAAGACGAAGATTCGCAAGTGCGTGAAGTTCGACGAGAGTCCGCTGGGCCACCAGACGATTTTCGAGTATGCGCCCGAGAGCAACGGCGCGGAGGACTACATGCGGCTGGCGGAGGAACTGACGGGCGAGAAACGTCCGAAGGACTGGAAGGTGAAGGCTCGCAGGGCCGAGGAGGAGGAAGCGGAATAATCTAATTTACCAAAAATACCTATGGCTAACAACAAACGGAAAGACCTCGGGATTGGCAATTTTCTGGACGAGGTGAAGGCTGACAGCACGGGCAGTCAGCGGATGGTGTCAACAGAACAGGAGCAGGAGCCGCAGCAGGTGGTGCAGCAGCAGATGGTATATGCTCAGCCGGTGGGCAGGCCTGCCCGCAAGCAGTCGCTGCTGAGCAAGAAACTGGCGAAGTTGGTGTATATCGACGACGAGACGGAACTGCAACTGAGGCTCATCAAGACGTTCCAGAACTACGACTACAAGGAGGTGATTTTCACGGCGATACACGAGTTTATGGAACGGCATTACAAGGATATGCGTCTGGACGAGAGCGGGGCGAAGAAGGTGGACAAGATTATCAAGGAATACAAGACGCGGAGTTGACATGGGAGGCTCGGAACGGCTTACGGGGGCATGGCGGCAGAGGCTCTGTCGGGTGCTCCTGTGCGCAGGTCTCGCCCTGTGCTCCGCCCCACCCCTCATGGCTCAGGAGCAGGCGAAGAAGCCGACGCGGAAGGAGGTGATGGCTCAGCGGCGAGAGCGGATGAAGGAAGTGAGGCGGTTGCTGGTGGAGCGGAAGAACAAGGTGGTGGCGGCGAAGAAGGAGCAACTGCAAGAGAAGCGTGACGAACTGCTGTCGCAGGCAGAGGTGGCACGCGTGAAGGCAGACAGCATCTTGAGTCTGCGAAACGAGAAAATCACGACGGACACGCTGTGGGTGGCTCGGCCGCAGCAGACGTGGACGTTCCGTGCGAAGACGGACATGACGGGCGACTTGATGCACATCCGCGCAAGGGACCTGGACGGCAACCAGACGAACTACTACCTTGCCAACGACCCGAAGATGACGCTGGGCGTGATGGCGAACTACCGAGGCGTGTCGCTGTCGCTCTCGTTCTCGCCGAACAAGTTGCTGAGCGACCTCTCGGACATGGTTTCCGCCATCAACTACTATAGCAACACGGTGGGCTTCGACCTGAATTTCGAGAAGATCGACGCCTTCCGGGGTCGCACCAGCCTGCAGTCGCATCGGCGGAAGTTGGAGAACACCAACCGTCGGAGTTTCTCGGCGAGCGGCTACTACGTCTTCAACGGCAAGAAGTTCAGTTATCCCGCCGTGTTCAACTCCACGTGGGTGCAGAAACGCAGCGCCGGCAGTTTCTTGGTGCAGGCGAACTTCTCGGCAGGCCGCCTCAAAATCGGCGACCGCATCGACGAGGGCTACCAGTACGAGGCACAGTTGACCCGCATCGACATCAACTCGTTCTCCATCGGCGCCGGCTACGGCTACAACCTGCTGGACGCGGATCTGACCACCGTCCAGCAGAC
>CALAVF010000361.1 GCA_937892315.1 uncultured Prevotellaceae bacterium
AAATGACCGCTCATCTTGCAGAAAGATGGGCGTTTTTTCATTATAAATGAAGAGATTTTCGTTAATATTCCCAAATATGACTTTTAAGTCAGACTTTTTTCGTAACTTTGCATCCGTTTTGTGAAACAAACTTTCATTCGCTTGTTGAACGACAAACAAAAAAGAGGACTTTTGATGAACGATTTTAATTTCGACGAAATAATAGAAGACGGACAAGTGGAAAGCAAGATCAGCTTTATCACCAGCATAGACAATGCTATCAGGGGAAATATTGAGCAGGAAATCTCTCCAGAAAACTTCATTCCGATTTTGCCGCTGAAGGGCATCATGCTCTTCCCCGAAACGATGGTGCCTGTTTCCATCGGCAGAAATTCATCCCTCAAACTGCTGAGGGATGCACAGAAGCATGACGCTCCTATTGCGGTGTTCAGCCAAGTGAACGACGCGGTGGATGAACCTGACTACGAAAGTCTGTACCATACAGGTGTCATCGGCAAGGTGCAGAAAATCATCAAACTGCCAGATGGAAGCCAGACGGCACTGCTACAAGGCTACAACCGCATCAGACTGATTGAAATCGGATGGAATGGGACTTACAATATCGGCAGGGTGGAACTGTTCCCAGAGACGGTTCCAGCCAAAGGCGACCGTGAATTTATGGCGGTGGTAGATGCCTGTCGCGAAACTGCCATCAAGTTGATGAGAACCAGTGAGATGACAATCGGCTCGGCTTTTGCCCTCAACAACATCACCGACCGTGAACTCATCATCAACTTCATTTGTGCCAACCTCAACATTGGCAACAAGGAGCGCATCGTGCTGCTGGAAGAGACGAGTCTTTTCGACCGTGCCTACCACCTGTTGGGCATCTTGCAACGTGAGTATCAGTATGTGACGTTGAAACTCGACATCCAAATGCGTACCCGCGAGGAACTGGACAAGCAGCAGAAAGAGTATTTCTTGCGTCAAGAGATGGAGAACATTCAGGAGCAACTGGGCGAAAAAGGAGCGGATGACATCCAGAAACTGCGTGAGGCTGGTGCGAAAAAGAAGTGGAACGAACAGACGGAGAAACTGTTTAACGACTCTCTTGACAAACTGTCCCGACTGAGCAGCCACTCACCCGACTACCAGACGGAATACATGTATGTACAGACGCTCCTCGACTTGCCTTGGGGCGAATACACCAAGGATAACCTCAACCTGAACAATGCCGAAAAGGTGCTGAACAAAGACCACTACGGCATGGAGAAGGTGAAGGAACGCATCATCGAGCACTTGGCGGTGCTGAAGATGCGTGGCGACTTCAAGAGTCCCATCCTCTGCCTGTATGGTCCTCCTGGAGTGGGCAAGACCTCGCTGGGCAAGAGCATTGCGAAGGCGATGAAGAGGAAATATGTGAGGATGTCGCTCGGTGGTCTGCATGACGAGGCAGAAATCCGTGGTCATCGCCGCACCTACGTGGGTGCCATGGCAGGGCAAATCATCAAGAACATCAAGAAGGCGGGCAGCAGCAACCCTGTGTTCATCCTCGACGAGATTGACAAGGTGACACAGAACGCCAACCACGGCGACCCTGCATCGGCGCTACTGGAAGTGCTCGACCCGGAGCAGAACTCAGCGTTCCACGACAACTATCTGGACACCGACTACGACTTGTCGAAAGTGATGTTCATTGCGACTGCCAATAACATCAGCACCATCCCTGCTCCCCTGCTCGACCGTATGGAACTGATTGAGGTGAGCGGCTATCTGACTGAGGAAAAGATTGAGATTGCGAAACGCCATCTGGTGCCGAAGGAACTTGACAACCTGGGCATGAAAGATAGCGGCGTGAAGATTTCAAAACCTGCCATCGAGAAAATCATCGAGGACTATACGCGTGAGTCTGGTGTACGCGACCTCGACAAACAAATCAACAAGGTGCTGCGTAAAGTCACGCTCAAGTATGCGAAGGATGGCGTGCTGCCAGCAAACGACCTGAAAGCGGAAGATGTAAGAGAGTATCTGGGCACAGAGCCTTACAGCCGCGACAAGTATCAAGGCAACGACTACTACGGCGTGGTGACAGGCTTGGCTTGGACCAGCGTGGGCGGGGAAATTCTGTTCATCGAAACCTCCATCGACAACGGCAAGGGTGGCAAACTGGGCTTGACCGGCAACCTCGGCAACGTGATGAAGGAATCTGCCACCATCGCATTGCAGTACATGAAAGAGCATTGCGACCTGCTGGGCATTGAACCCGAGTTCTTCGAGAATCACAACATCCATATTCACGTGCCCGAAGGTGCTACTCCGAAGGATGGTCCATCGGCAGGCATCACGATTGCCACATCTATTGCCAGCGCCATCACCAAGCGAAAGGTACGCAAGAACATTGCCATGACGGGAGAAATCACCTTGCGTGGCAAGGTGCTGCCTGTGGGTGGCATCAAGGAGAAGATTCTCGCTGCCAAACGTGCTGGCATCACCGACATTCTCATCTGTCACGAGAACAGAAAGAACATCGAAGAGATTCCTGCCCTGTATGTGAAAGGCTTGAAGTTCCACTATGTAGAGAACGTGAAAGACGTGCTCGACTTTGCTTTATTGTAAAAAGGACTTACGCCGCACCCCTCGGGTACGCCCAATCGTACACACCTCGACTACACCGAACCGTACCCCTCGGGTACACTTATGACGATTTTACCATCAGATGACTTTTCAAATCCAACATAACGACCCAAAGACAAACGCACGTGCCGGTCTCATCCATACTGACCATGGCGACATTCAGACCCCCATCTTCATGCCCGTGGGTACCCAAGCCACGGTGAAGGCGGTGCATCTGCATGAACTGAAGGATGACGTGAAGGCTCAAATCATCCTCGGCAACACCTACCACCTCTACCTGCGTCCAGGACTGGAAGTGCTGGAAGCGGCTGGTGGCTTGCATCGGTTCAACGGGTTTGACCGCCCTATGCTGACGGACAGCGGCGGCTTTCAGGTGTTCTCTTTGGCTGACATCAGAAAGATTCGCGAAGAAGGTGTGGAGTTCCGCAGCCACATTGACGGCAGCAAGCACGTCTTCACACCCGAGAAGGTGATGGACATTGAACGTACCATCGGGGCAGACATCATCATGGCTTTCGACGAATGTCCTCCTGGCACCAGCGATTACGAGTACTCGAAGAAGTCGTTGGCTCTGACAGAACGCTGGCTCGACCGATGCATCCAACGTTTCAATGAGACGGAACCCAAGTATGGCTACCAGCAGAGCCTCTTCCCCATCGTGCAAGGCTGCACCTACAAAGACCTTCGTCAACGGGCGGCAGAAAATGTAGCATCGAAAGGGGCAGACGGCAACGCCATCGGTGGCCTGGCGGTAGGAGAGCCAACCGAGGTGATGTATGAGATGATTGAAGTGGTCAATGCCATTCTGCCCCAAGACAAGCCACGATACTTGATGGGAGTTGGTACCCCTATCAACATTCTGGAAGGCATTGAGAGAGGCGTGGATATGTTTGACTGCGTAATGCCCACCCGCAATGGACGCAACGCTCAAATCTTCACCAAACACGGAACCATCAACCTCCGCAACAAAAAATGGGATTTTGACTTCTCCCTACTCGACCCTGAAGGGACTTCGTATGTTGACACCGCCTACACCAAGGCATACGTGCATCACCTTTTCAAAGCACAGGAACTGCTTGCCATGCAGATTGCCTCCATCCACAATCTGGCATTCTACCTCTGGCTGGTGGGCGAAGCACGCCAACATATCATGGTGGGAGATTTCTGTGTGTGGAAGGCAAAAATGGTGGAAGAGTTAGGCAGGAGAATTTGATACACATTATTTATATATAGTATAGGATAAGCGTAAAAAGATAAGGTTTTGGTAATATTCGAAGAAGTTGACGGAAAACTTGTGCCTCACGGAAGCGAGGAGGACATCAAGGCATATCTCGACTACAAGAAAGGGCTGGCGACTCGGAAGAAGAGACAGCGCTTGCGTGAGCGGTCGAGAAGGAGGTCGTCTGCTTTCACGTGGCTGGCAGAGCACACCCCTCTCTCCCGGCTCGACCGATATATCATTGGCAAATTTCTTGGCACCTATTTCTTTTCCATCGCCCTCATTATCAGCATTGCCGTCGTCTTCGACTTCAACGAGAACATTGACAAGTTCCTGCAACACGATGCACCAACAGAAGAGATTGTTTTTGATTATTATCTCAATTTCATTCCGTTCTATTCGAACCTCTTCAGCCAATTGTTCGTGTTCATCGCCGTCATTTTCTTCACAACAAAACTCGCCGAGAACTCCGAGATTATCGCCATGTTATCCACAGGCACGAGTTTTAAGCGACTGATTCGCCCATACATGATTGCCGCAGCGGTCATTGCATTGTTAAACTATGGACTGGGGGCTTATGTCATTCCACGTGGCAATGTGAAACGTGTGAAATTTGAAAACAAGTATAAGAATCGAGGCAGGCAGGACATCACGTCCAACATACAACTGGAAGTTGACACAGGGGTGATTGCCTACATCAGCAGATATGAAGACGGACAAAAGATGGGCTTCGAATTCACGCTGGACAAATTTGAAGACAAAAAGATGGTCAAGCACCTGCAAGCAATGACAATCCAATACGATACTCTGTCATACGAGCCCTATCACTGGGTGATCACCAATTATCAGACACGCGATCTACAAGGGATGCGAGAGATTATTCAAAGCGGCGGAAAACTCGACACCATCATCAAGATGCAGCCTCAAGACTTGCTCATCTCTCGCGACATGGAGATGACCCTCACAACCCCCGAACTCAAGGCTTATATCGACAGACAAAAAGCGAGAGGGTTTGCCAACATCCAGCAATTTGAAGTGGAATATTGGAAACGAGGTGCCACATCATTTGCCACTTTTATCTTGACGATTATTGGAGTTTCCATTTCTGCCCGAAAAAGAAAGAACGGAATGGGCATCGCTTTGGGTATCGGGCTGGCACTGATTCTTGCATATATCATGTTCCAAACCGTATCATCGACTCTTGCTATCAATGCTAATTTCCCGGCTTTTGTCGCTGTTTGGATTCCGAACATCGTATTCTCTTTCATTGCATTCTATTATTACAAAAAAGCACCAAGATAACATTATCAATACTCTAATAAAACTCCTTATCAAAAAGGTTTAGAAGCATTAGATTATTTTAGATATTATGGGGGTAAACCACTTAATATAGAAAAAACTTATTATAATTTTCCAATCGGAAATGGAGATAAAAAAGCCATAATAGCATATTTAATGTCTGAACAGCAACAAAAAAATAGCCCCTTTTTGATGACAAATATCACCGAAAGCATGAAGGCAGATTTAGAAACTTGGTTTCCAAATACTTTTAGATTCTTTTCAAATAGAGATTTTTCCGATTATCTCTATTTGCGAAAAGATTTGGTGGATTTGGCAGGAAAAAAATATCAACCGAAACGTAATCATATTCATCAATTTGAACATTTGTATCATTATGTTTACAAAACTATTGAAGATGAAGATATTGCAGAATGTTTAACCATGCATGCTCACTGGATAGAAAATGTTTCGGAGGAAGAAAACAATTTTTCTTTACAACAAGAAACTGCTGCTGTGCATATCGCTTTTAAATATTTTCATGAGTTAAACATGAAAGGTGGTTTGTTAAAGATTGATAATGATATTGTTGCCTTTACTTTGGGCTGTCCTATCAACGAAGATACCTTTGATGTCAATATAGAAAAGGCGAAAAAAAATGTGCATGGTGCTTATACCATGATAAATAAATTGTTTGTTGAACATGAATTAACCGATTATACTTATATCAATCGGGAGGACGACCTGGGAGAATCTGGGTTAAGACAAGCAAAATTATCCTATCACCCTTATGCTTTATTGGAAAAATATACTGCAGAAAAAATATGATAAGATTTGCTGAAAACGCTGATATAGAGCAATTAAAAAAACTTTGGAATATTGCCTTCCCTGAAGATGGAGATGATTTTATCAATTTTTATTTTTCCATCAAAAATCATCATAAACAGACTTTAGTTCAAGAATGTGAAGGAAAAATCGTTGCTATGCTTGAAATGATTCCTTATAAAATGACTTATTTTGATGAACTTATTGATGTGTATTATTTTTCTGGACTCAATACATTGCCTGATTTTCAAGGACAAGGACTGATGAAACAATTGATAGAAAAGTCTTTTCAAATTGCTTTTAAGCAAAAATGTGATTGTATCGCACTTATTCCTCAACAACAGTCTATTGTAAATTTCTATAAACAATTTGACTTTGAACAAATATTTGAATATCAAGAAAATAATATACATATTGAACAAAAGTCTTTTCCATTGGAAAAAGTGGTGGAGAATAATATTGTTGAAGCCTATCATTTTTTTTATCAACAGACTTTGAATAGAAAATTTTGCATACAAAAAACAATGGATGATTTTCGGGTGATTGTACAAGATTGTTATTTGTTAAATGGAACTCCTTTTTTGTTGAGAAAAAATGGCAATATTGTCGCTATGGCCTTTTGTTTTTGCGAAACGGAAGGCTTGAAAATTAAGGATATATTATATGTATCAATGGATTACAAACAACAACTCTTGTCGGCTATTGCTTGTTTTTATCAAAAAAATGCCTTAAAAATAATAGAGCCTCATAATAATCAATCTGAAAACCAGTCGTTTGCCTGTGGAATGTTAAGATTAATAACAATTAGTAAACTTATTCAAAGTTTTCAAAAAAATAATCCTACATTATTATCTTTTTCTTTTCAAGACAATTTTATTGCTGAAAACAACGGTAACTGTCTGGTGGTCAGCGGTCCTTTGGGTGTGCGCCTGGACTGGGATGATAAAACCGAGGTTGTCCCTGATATTGTGGTAAATTGCGATCGTAATAAAATAAAAAAGGATCGTGCTTACGGCGCCCCGGATCTGGTGGTGGAGGTGCTTTCTCCTTCCAATGTTAAGCATGATATGGTCACTAAGCTTAAAACCCTTTGGAATTGAAAATTTTTCCTTTGTAATCTGGCAGTTACGGATTCTAGGCATGGCC
>CALAVF010000362.1 GCA_937892315.1 uncultured Prevotellaceae bacterium
GATGGTGATTTTGTTGGTGTCTGTACGGAAGCCTGCCCCTTTGTCTTTGAGGCTCTGGCATCGCCCTGATTGTCGAACGAGCAACGCCCAAGGCTACCGAGACACTGACTGGCATTTACTCCGACAAAGTAATTGACGAAAGCAACCGCTATCAACCGTATAATGACCTGAACGACTGGCTTAAATCAAGACTTATGTAGAAAAAAACGGCGTAAACCGTCAAAATCAACAACAAATATCATAGATTTTGACGGTTTCTGACAGACATGCTAAGATTTGGCGGAAAATGACAAATATGAGCAAAAACATATGGCGGAAAATGCCATCCAAAATACTAATGAACATTTTATCATTGCAAAAAATCATCATAGAAAGAAAGATTGATGCACCGTAATATTTGCAAATTTCGAATACAAAGTAGTTGTTTGACGCGAAAAATACTCCTCAATAGGCAATTTTTCGCCAGGAAACTTGTAAGTGTCGTGAATTTGCTATATTTTTGCGACGGGTTTTAACACTTGTAGTTATGATGACGAATAAAGTCTCCACGGAAATTGCAGGAATGACACCTGGCATGGTATTTTTTCCTTCAGACCTGGCAAAGGTGGGTACCAAGTCCTCCTATGTGCTGAAGGTGCTGGAGAGGGAGACCAAGGCAGGCACGATACTCAGGCTGGCCCAAGGAGTATATTATTATCCCAAGTCGGATGACAAATACGGTTTAGGGGTAATATACCCATCCTACGAAGAGGTGGCAGAAAGGATTGCCGAGAGAGATAAGGTTACCATTGTTCCGACAGGTGCCTATGCCTTGAACAAACTTGGGTTCTCCACACAAGTTCCCATGAATCTTGTTTATATGACCGACGGCACCTCGAAGACAATCAAGATGAGCAACGGCTATTCCATCAAGTTCGTCCACACGACACAGAAGAACCTGGCCTATAAGAACAGGCTGTTGCAGATGCTGGTCTTTGCCCTGAAGGACATAGGTAAGGAGAACATCACAGAAGAGCATGAGGCAAGAGTCAGGACACTTCTGCAGAACACTCCGCTGGAACAGATCCGTGATGACTTGGGACTGATGCCTGCATGGATTAAAGATTTTATATTGAAACAGTATGAGCAACAAGTATTTTGAGATAGACGATGAAGGAAAGAAACTCTTCATCACACAAACAGCACTGAAGACTGGGCTGCCAGCTGCCGTGATTGAGAAAGACCTTTGGGTGACGATTGTGCTGCAACTGGTATTCCAACTGCCTTTTGCAGACAAGATTATCTTTAAGGGTGGTTCCAGCCTTTCCAAGACATGGGACTTAATAGGACGCATGTCAGAGGACGTTGACCTTGCCTACGACAGCAACTTTGGCATCTTTGAAGGCGATGAGCCAACTGTCAAGCAGATTAAGAAACTGAGGAAACAATCTTCGCTGTTCGTACAGAACGAGTTTTGCGAGGAACTGAAGTCTGCCATTATTAAGGCAGGATTGGACGACTGGTGTTCTGTTGAAGCACAGCCTAACGGCACAGGAAACGACACCTATCCAGAACCTCGCCAGTTGTACATCATCTATAAGTCATTGTTCAAGGATGGACTGGCAGACTCTAGTTCAGCATACGTTAAGCCCATTGTCATACTGGAAGTCAGTTCCAGGTCGTTGATTGAGCCTACAGGCAAGGCAAAAGTGAAAAGTATGATTGCCCGTGAGTTCTCCAACATCAACACCGACATTGCCGACTCCGATATTCGTACTGCCTTGCCGGAGAAAACCTTTCTCGAAAAAGTGTTCCTCCTGCATGAAATGTTTGTGACAGACAGATGTCAGCGAGCAGATCGGAAATCGCGCCACCTATACGATATTGAGCGGATGATGGATAAGAATTTTGCTTTACTTGCTGTCAAGGATGATGCCCTCTGGAATAGTATCAATCGCCATCGTGCCCGTTTCTCCTCTATCCATGGTGTTGACTATACCAAGGACTTACGAAAGGAAATCAGGCTTACTCCACCAGATGAAGTCATGCCCCTTTGGGAAGAGGATTACAAATACATGCACGAGCACATGATATACGATGGAACCGCACTTTCATTTGCCGACCTCATGGCTCGTATGCGCGAACTTGAAAAACGCTTTCATAACAGACCTGTTTGATAGTAGTATAACCTTAAATTCCCGTTATGGGGACTTCCTTTTGGCGTTTATTATGTACTAAGGACACAAACCATTTCTTCCATGATAATGTTGATGTTCAGGCAGTCTTCAATTTTTGCCATTGTCTTCTTCGCTCTCATGCTCGTCTTTACTGGGGAAGAGTATTCAGAGAGGGGAACAAGACCGCCTCCAACTGGTCGATGATGTCTGCTGCCACTGCCGATTTAGACTTGAGGGGGTATTCCGTCTTTCCATCGCGGGTGATGATGGTGATTTTGTTGGTGTCTGTACGGAAGCCTGCCCCTTTGTCTTTGAGGCTGTTCAGCACGATGAAATCGAAGTTTTTCTTCTGAAGTTTGGCTTGGGCATTACTCTCTTCGTCGTTCGTTTCAAGAGCAAAACCGACAAGTGTCTGGTCGGCTCGTTTGATTTTGCCAAGAGAAGCGGCAATGTCAGGATTCGGTTTGAGCCGAATCACCATGTCGTCGCCTGTACGCTTTATCTTCTGAGCAGCCACCGCTTCTGGGGTAAAATCGGCGACGGCTGCACACAAAATTGCCGAATTCATCGAGGGAAATTGCTGCCAGCAAGCCTCATACATCTGCTGGGCACTCTCCACATCGACCCGGTGGATGTTGGGGTGTTGTGTCTGCATGGAGGCAGAAACAGGACCACAAACAAATTCGACTTCCGCACCACGGCGGGCACACTCTTCGGCAAGGGCGAAACCCATCTTGCCAGAGGAATAATTGCCGATGAAACGGACAGGGTCTATCTTTTCGTAGGTGGGGCCTGCCGTGATGAGCACCTTGGTACCTGCCATTGTTGTCTGCGTTGCAAAGAAGTCTTCAAGCACAGCCACAATGTTCTCGGGCTCTTCCATCCGTCCTTTTCCTTCGAGGTGAGAGGCAAGGAAGCCTGTACCCGGCTCAATGATGTGGTTGCCGTATGACTGAAGGGTCTTCAAGTTCTGCTGTGTAGATGGATGGGCATACATGTCCAAATCCATGGCAGGGGCAATGAAGACAGGAGCCTTCATGGAAAGGTAGGTGGTGATGAGCATATTGTCTGCGATGCCGTGTGCCATCTTGCCGATGGTGGAAGCCGTGGCAGGAGCAATGAGCATGGCATCAGCCCAAAGACCAAGGTCAACATGCGAATGCCATGTGCCGTCACGCTGGGCAAAAAACTCGCTGATGACAGGCTTGCTGGTAAGGGCAGAAAGGGTGATAGGAGTGATGAATTCCTTTCCCGCAGGGGTGATGACCACCTGCACTTCAGCCCCTCGCTTGATGAGTTGCCGAATGATGAGGCATGATTTGTAGGCGGCGATGCTGCCTGTAATGCCGAGAACGATTTTCTTGCCTTTTAACATGGTGACCCGTTGGTTTTTAGTTTTTGAGTTCTTGTGTTCTTAAGTTTTAAGGGTTTTTATTTCTTTTTATTCTTGGAAGAGAGATAGATTTTGGTGAGCACCTGCTTGGTGTTCTGAGCAAAATCGCCCTGCATCATCCACGAGTAATAATTGGGGTCGAGACGAAGCAGCACATCTGCGACAGGACGCCCTTTGTGCTTGCCAAAATTAAAGACCTCCACACCGTTGTCATCGCGAACAATGCGTCCTGCAAAGTCCACGTTGTTGTTCATCTGGCTATAATCAGCCAAAAAGTTGACATCGTTCTGCAGGTCGGCAGGATATTTATCCAATTGTGCCTCCAGCACTTCGAGCGTTGCTCGGGTATCGGCAAGAGCAGAATGAGCATTCTCAAGGTCTTTGCCACAATAGTACTGATAGGCAGCCACAAGGGTGCGGCGCTCCAGTTTATGGTAGATGTTCTGCACGTCGATGCAACGCCGCTTTGCCACATCAAAATCCATGCCCAGACGAAGGAACTCCTCGCAGAGCAAAGGAATGTCGAACTTGTTGGAATTGAAGCCTGCCAAGTCACACCCATCGAAGGTTTTGTACAGGTCGGCTGCAATGTCCTTGAAATAAGGACAATCCTTCACGTCCTCGTCTGTAATGCCATGCACGTCTGAGGCTTTCTTCGGGATGGGTCTCCCCGGGTTGATACGCATCGATTTGGACTCTTCGTTACCGTTCGGAAAAACTTTGATGTAGCAAAGTTCCACAATGCGGTCTTTTGCTACATCAACGCCTGTTGTCTCCAAATCGAAGAATATGATTGGATTCTGTAAGTTAAGTTTCATGTTTAGTCTTTAAGCATCATTGGCATCAGAAGCATGATGAGGTCTTCGTTCTCCTCCTGTTCGGCAGGAGTGATGACACCTGCACGACTTGGGTCGGCAAGTTCCAGAACGATGTCGCTGCTGGTGATGCTGTTGAGCACATCAATGAGGAAAGGACCATTGAAGCCAATGCTCATGGCTGTGCCATCGTACTCGCAAAGAACATGCTCCTCGGCAGAGGTCGAGAAGTCGAGGTCTTGTGCGGAGACGGTGAGTGTTCCAGCATCCACATGCAACTTGATGAGGGCACTGCTCTGGCTGGCAAAGACGCTCACACGGCGAAGAGCACTGATGAAGGCAAGCCGGTCGGCTGTCACACGGAATGGGTTGTCGTGTGGAATGACCGAATTGTAGTTAGGATAGCGACCTTCGATGAGGCGGCAACTAATCACATAATCCGTGAGTTGAATCTCGGCATTGCGGTCGTCGAAACGCACAATCGCTTCACCTTCAGCCTTGGGGAGCACCGTCTTCAGCAAGAGAGCCGGCTTCTTGGAAAGGATAAAGGCAGATGGCTCGTCGGCATGAACTGAAAGCACTCTGTCACGCACGAGTTTATGACCATCGCTGGCAACGAAAGTGATGCTGTCTGTCGTCATGTCGAAATAGACACCATTCATCTGAGGACGAAGTTCGTCGTCTGCCGCAGCAAAAAGGCTACGGTTGATGCCGTTGAACATGACCTGAGCATCAATGGCGATGCTGCGTGCTGAATCTGACAAGCGGTTGGGAACAGGATATTCATAACCGTTCTGCCCAATCAGGTTATAATGCCCATTCTGGTAGTTGATTTCGATGGCAAAGGTGTTCGGATCAACATTGAATGTGATTGGCTGCTCAGAAATCTCCTTGATGGAACTGATGAGTTGCTTGGAACCAATGGCGAACTTGCCCTCTCCTTCTGCGTCAGTAATCTCAACAGCAGTAATCATGGTTGTTTCGCTGTCGGATGCTGTCATCTTGAGCACACCATCTGCCAACTCGAAAAGAATGCAGTCGAGGATAGGCAATGCGTTTTTAGAACTTTGCACTCGGCTTATTGTCTGTAAGCGGTTGCTTAGACTTGTACTGGAAACGTTGAATCTCATTGTCGAAAATATTTATTTGAACACAAAGTTATGGATAAGTTTTGAGAATACAAAAAAAAAGTGTACTTTTGTAGCGGTTTTTTGAAAATGAACAACAAATCTACACTAAAATATGGAATTTACAGGAAGAATTATTCAGGCACTTGAGCCACGTGGCGGTGTCTCAAACAGAACTGGCAATCCGTGGAAGATGCAAGACTTTGTCATCGAGGAAACGATTGGTCAGTACCCAAAGAGAATGGTGTTTAATGTGTTCGGCGAAGACAACCTCAGCCGCTTCAACATCCAAGTGGGTCAGGAACTCACCGTTTCATTCGACATCAACGCCCGCGAATATAATGGACGTTGGTATAATGATGTACGTGTATGGAATGTTGTGCCAGCCACTCCTGCTGCACAGCCCGCTGCTCAACCTGCAGCCGCTCAGCCAACAGCACCGTTCCCACCAG
>CALAVF010000363.1 GCA_937892315.1 uncultured Prevotellaceae bacterium
CTCTTTCCCTACACGACGCTCTTCCGATCTTAATCAATAAGGCTTACGACCCAAACGAGACACCCCCCTTTTAATAATCCTTAAAACCAAAAACAATTATGACTTACGAAATTTACATCAAAGGCAAGGCAGATGGCTTAAAAGCATCATGCGGAGTTGTTGTCCTGAAAGAAGGAGAACAGGTAATGAGCAACGGTAAGTTCTTTGAAGAATACATTTTCACAAAGAGCGAGAAAGTTCCGTTAATTGAGTACAAAGCACAATTCCAGATGGAGTTATACGCCCTTGCATGGGGCTTGACTTATTGTGTAGATGGTGCAGAAATTGAAGTCTATTCCAACAACCTTGCCATTGTAGGGTGGATAAACAAATGGGAAGTGAGTGAAGAATATGAGCCAGTCTTTGACTTTTGCAAGCATTGGGCAGAAAGAAAAACAATCCATGCAAGCCACATTAAGAAAGGCACAAATGAATACATTGACCAAGCAGACACGGAAGCAACCTTTTTCACATCATAAGATTATGGAAGCATTACGACACCAAATGACAAGGCGTGAACTTGATTCACTTTACTGCAAGTTGTGCGATTTTCTTGCTGACTGCACAAAAGAGGAGGTTGAAGAATATCGTGACAGCATAGTTAAAATAAAGACGTTAATTCATTACAGGATGCATGGATTATGACAAAGGCACAGGAAGATAAAATCATCCGCCAAGCACAAGACATCTTGGAACGGCGGTTGGGTATAAGGGAGGACATCAAGGTGAACTTGCGAAACGTCATGTTCTATTCCGCATACTACCTTGGTGCAATAACCGCCGTACAAAAAGTTGTAGATGAACTTATGAATGGTGATAAGCCTAAAGGCGATGATTGGATATACTACAAAGCCGAGTGGGACTGCATCACAAAGGATAAGCGTTCAATGCAACTATATCTTGACGGAACAGAATCGAGATACAGAAACCACAAGAAGAACAAGAAAGGCAAACTTGAAAGTTGCGAGTTTTATTTTGTAGAACGTAAAACATTATTAACTGAACTGACATGAGCAAACAGAATACAGCGGAAACACAGGCATCACATCAATTCGCCGTGTAGCGATAAAAAATGTTCTATGGTACAAGTGACCACACAAGGCAAGAAAATCCGTTAGAACGCAAATTTGACCCCAAATTAAAGGTCGTAGTGAATAATTCAGATAACAATAGTAATAAACCTATACAATTAAGTTTGTTTTGACTATGGAACAAGAAAGCAAATACCGTCAGCCACACAACGAAGTGCCAGACAAAACAATTCTTCGATACGTTCTCCGTGAAAACGGTGCGTTGAAAGCCGAGAACGAGGAACTGCAAGAAAAGATAAAGTTATTGGAAAGACAACTCGCCAACAAAGCAAAAGCCATTTCAGCGTTCAAAGAATGGCAAAGCAAGGTAGCCGAGTACAATGTGGAGTATTGGCTTAACCAAGGCATCGAACTATTGAAAGAGCCACCAAAGAAAGAACTCATCAAAGCACTACGCCAATATGTCTGCACCTACCATACCTACAAAGACAAGGTAAATACGCTTATCAGCCTAATACAGAAACTTGAAGCAAAAAGGGAAGTTTTCGAGAAAGTAATTAAACAGGAAATTGAAGATGGAACAATTTAGACAAGACTTATACAATGATTGCTTGCTTGCGGATTTGCCGATTATCAGCCGTGACACAGCGGCAAAGATATTGGCGATAGTTGGACTGCAAGGCGGTGATGAAAGAATAGTTCTTTCGCCCAAATGCCAATGCGACCTAAAGTATATTCAAGAACGATTCCATATACAAGGTGGTGAAACGCCCGATATAGTTGTGGCAAGACTTATGAAAAGGTACACAAAGGAACTGAAAGAATATACAGACGCACATAATGGAGAGTGGACGGATTGGGCGTATAAACTCTTTCAAGAACGCTACGGATTCAGACTATACAATTTATAAACCACTAAACCGAAAACAAAAGATGAACGACATTATCATTAACAACAGCAACGTCGCCATAAACGATAATATATGGCATTACAAAAGAAAGACGGTGAAAGAGCGACTGAAACGGCAAGAATCAATACGCTCCCAAAAGCGATTCTATCACTTGTTCAAGTTTAAGAAACTACGCATATATGTTACTTATAACATCCGTCTGAAAGGACGCAACAAACGTGACAGCGAAAACAATATCTTTGACACAAGGACGTTTAAGAAAAAGGTTTACCAGAGAGCAGAAGGCAAGTGTGAATTATGCGGCAAACAAATAACTTGGCAAGAATACCAGATGCACCATATCCTGCCTATCGGACGTTTCCCAGAGTATGCGATGGATGAAAGAAACCTGCTGTGCCTTTGTCACGAATGCCACAAGAATATACATAATAACCCATATACGGAAGTTGAACAAATGGAGAAATTGGGGGGGGTATTAAATATTGATGTTAAACAGAAATACATGGATTATGAACACAAAGCACAATAAGAAAGACTGGTATCTGAAAATAGAAATGGAAACGAGGGATGAAGTTTTGGAGTTTTACAATATGGTTAGGTCTTGGAATCATAGCCATAGCAACACTTTCATTGGATTGGAGAACTTCATTAAAGAAAATTACAATGTGGCGAATGGTTAAAATATCTAAACAACACGCAAAAAGTTTTCAAGCCGTTTGGTAAATTAAAAACAAAAGCGTAACTTTGCAACATCTTACGGCGGTAAGGTTCTCACTTTATCAATTAGAAGAAGGATTTTTCGGAAATTCGTATCAAAAATTTTACTTTTTTTGAAAGTCAAGGAATGGTCTGTGAAGATAGTTCCTTTCTTATGAAACACTCCGACCAAAGATAGCCTTTCAGCGATGAAAGGTGGGAGCAGCGGACGTAACTCTTTGCAAGCGTCAGGAAACAAATCGCAAAGACTCTGCCATAGAAAGATAGGTTAGTAAAAGATAGAGGTTCGAGTCCTCCGCTGCTTACAAATAAATAGTTCTACCCCGAAGTTGAGAAGAATGATGCTGTAAAACAAGAAACGTACAGAAATCGCCAAGCAGCATCATTCTCTCTTCCTTTCACGAAAACAACAGAAATGAAATCTTACGAAATCGAAGAAAAGTCTTACACGCTACATCTTCCAGACACCCCTACAAACGGAAACAAAGGTCGTTTTGTCAAAGGGATGAAAACATGGAACAAAGGAATGACGTGGGAAGAAATGGGAATAAGCCATGAGGCACAAGAAAAGATACGCTCCATTCTTGCGGAAGGCAGAAAAAAGTGCGACCATCACAAGTGCGGAGGTTGGAACGCTAAACCAATCATCCAAATGGATGAAGATGGCAATAGAATAGGATGGTTCTACTCCAGCCACCATGCCGCCAAACGGTTAGGGCTGATAGGAAGGAACATCCGCCTTGTATGCGAGGGAAAAAGACCTCGATGTGGTGGCTTTAGGTTTAAGTTTGACCCAATTTTTTTATAGCAATATGACACAGGTAAAAATGTTCAATTCCGATGGAACGGCAAAGACTTGTCCGTATGGTGGCTTCATTAACTACCCCGTCGGCACTATTAAGAAAATCAAAGTATGTGATTCTAACTGCACGTTATGCCCATGCTATATGAGTGCAGAATACAATGCAGGAAACCCGGCATCAAGTTACATTAAATGCGATTACAGATGAAAGAAGCATTGAAGAAAGACGTGTACAACGCATCAAAAGGAGTGCTTGGCAAAGAAAGTGCAAGGCAATACGCAAATGGTTATGCTGACGGTTGTGTAGAGGGGATTTGCGTGACAGCAGAGGAACTGATAAACGCTTTCCAAGAATTTAGCGTAATCCCTGCAAGCGTTGTTGTTGAGAATCTGGAGAATATGTTAAAGAAGTACGAACAGCATAGAATTAAATGGGAGGTAAAGAAATGAGCATTAAAAAACAAGCAGATAAACATGTGGGACACAAGTTTGAGATAGAGGAAGACTTGTCTGCAACCATGTGTCGTGATTCATACATTGCAGGTGCAAACTTTGTCGTCAACGAAATACAATCCATACTTAACGAATTGCACATACAAGGGACATCGCTCTTTGCATGGGGGTATATTCAGGACAAACTAAACGAATTAAAGAAAGATGGAAAAGATTAAAGGCTACCAAACCGCATACATCGACATAATGATAGATGATAGGTTCTACAAACAGATACCCTACCACTATAACCCATTATGGGAGATTGACTTGAAAGACGTGCAAAAGGAAGTCCTTAACGCATATCCGCATCTGGCAAACAAGCATTTTACAATGGGATTCAGCAACCAAAGAATAGCAAGGAGATAAAACTATGGAAAAAGAATTATTCCCGAAAAAACAATTACGTGACCATAAAGGACGTTACTGCACCAAGCAGCAAAAGAAAAACGATATGCTGGCGGAGGAAAACAAGAAACTGCGTTGGGAACGTGATAAATATTACCGTGCTTTCATGGTATTGGCACAACGTAATTCATCATTGGAACGTGAACTGATAACATTAAAGGCTAAACTAAAGGAACTGGTATGAATGATTGTCATTTTTCGGGGAGAGTGGGAAGAGTCAATTTCAGCCAAGCACAGAACGGAAATCCCTATGTCGGCTTTTGCGTCGAGGAAAAGAAAGTTGAGGATGAAACTGGGCGAAAGAACCTTTTGTGGGTGAATTGCTTTCAGCATAATGTTATCAAGTACCTCAAAGCACTAAACTTCAAAATAGGGGATTATGTTGCGGTTGAGGCATCGGCGGAATCCTTCACCGAAGAAATTAAGGGAACGACTTACAGCCGACAAGGGTTTAACGCAAAAAAAGTTTGGATAGTTAAGACAATGAAAGATGCAGAACAGCAAAACAATAAACAACAATAATATGGAAACAAAAGGAATTATAATCAGTAAAAAAGACTACGAACGACTAACCGACATCGAAAAGAACTTTGACGAAAAGGTTAAAGAAAATAAGGAATTATTCAGGAAAGGATTAGAAGATGCCATTAAGGGTAATCTTGTAAAAATTCTTTGGATAGGCGACAAGTATTATGCAAAATTGAAAGGCTGTGACTTGTCCGATGAGGGTATTGATAGTTTTATAAGCCGTGAGGATGCGGATTTTGTAGATAAGATGTCTTCACGTGAATCTTACGATAGAGAGAAAATTATTACAACTTACGGACTTTATCAAGAAATCATTGACAAACTAAAAAAGACAATCCGTAACCTTTGGTGGGCTTTCGGCATGATGTTTGTGGCGTGGATTATTACATATATAGCATGGTGTCTTAAATAAGGAGGGAAATGGAAGAATACGCACACAAATCAGAAATCATCCAAACAAGAGCAGGAGGATTGGGTGGTTCAGATGCACCGCTATTGGCAAAAATAGCAAGTTTAGGTTATGTACCTAAAACCGCATACAAACGCATGGCTGTATGCAAGGGACTTATCCCAAGCGAAGACCACGGGGCAAATGCGGCAATGCGTTACGGCGACTACATCGAGAATCAAATCTTTCAGCACCTGACACAAGGGGATAGCAGTTACCAAAGTAACCCTATGCTGGTCAGCGAAAAGTATAGTACACCTAACTGCCTATTGTTTGCCCATCCCGATTATCTGAAAGTGGATGAGGGGAAGCAGACCCTCTACGTCTATGAATGCAAGGCTACACGCTACAATGTCCAAGAAACGAAAATCAATTACCGAACGCAACTTTATGTCGAATGGCTGCTTGCAAAGGAAGTGGCGGCTA
Source organism: uncultured Prevotellaceae bacterium (assembly GCA_937892315.1). The sequence goes on from CALAVF010000363.1 coordinate 5,803, forward strand.
AAAATGGCGTGAAATGGAAAGTAAAGTTGTTCTTGGTACATTATTCCACCGATGGTGTAAACGTGGAAGAATGCCCCGAATTTGACCCAAATAGACTATCTGTGCATGAAGTCCGCTTTATCTCACAAGTGTTTGATGTGGCAAAGGGCATGAAAATCGTCAATGACTTCTTGGAAACTTTCGAGTTTTATACAGAAGAGGAGGAGATAAATTCTGCATACCTACCCGAAAAGGTACAAAGCCAGTTCAACCAGATAGCCACATTCCTGCACGAAATAAAAGAACGTGAAGCAAAGGTTGAGGAATTTAAGGCACGGCTTTATGACTTCATGCAGGACAAGGGCATCAAGCGTATAGCGTGTGATGACTTCTCTTTTACGCTTGTAGCACCATCCGAATCATCATCGGTTGACTACAAGAAAATCTTTGAGAAAGAATTTGAAAGCAGGCATCCACGAAAAGCAAACAAACTTAAAGACCAGAACAAAAAGGTGGTCAAGAAAAAAGGATATGTGTTAATCAAAACAAGTAATAACAATTAAAACAAAAAACTATGGCAAATTCAAACATCGTCGCCCTTAAAGGGTATTTCAACAATGAGGCTTGCATGAAGAATCTGCAAGCGATGTTAGGACAAAAGGCACAAGGTTTTGCAACAAGCGTCCTGTCAGTGGTGAATAACAATCGGCTTTTGCAAAATGCTGACCCTGCATCAATCTATTCAAGTGCAATGGTCGCTGCATCCCTCGACCTGCCCATCAACCCAAACCTTGGTTTTGCGGCAATCGTTCCTTATGGCAAACAGGCACAGTTTCAAATAATGACAAGAGGACTAATACAGTTAGCCATAAGAAGCGGTCAGTACGAACGTATCACAAATGCCGTTGTGCATAAAGGCGAACTTGTTAAGTACGACCCATTCAAAGACGAATACGAATTTGATGCGTCAAAGAAAGAAAGCGATGAGATTATCGGTTTCATGGCATACTTCCGTACCATCGGTGGATTTGAAAAGTATTTCTACATGACGAAAGAAGAGGCGATGGCACATGGAAAGAAATACAGCAAATCATTTTCATCTGGAGTATGGAATACCGACCCAACCGCTATGTGCCTAAAAACGGTCACAAAGTTGCTGCTTTCTAAGTTCGGCATCTTGTCTATTGAAATGCAGAGAGCAATTAAATTTGACCAAGGTGTAGCAAAAGGTGACTTCACACAGATTGACAACATTGAGGATATTGATGCCGCAGATGTGGAATACGTTGACAATCCACAAGAACAAGTCGATGAACAGAAACAAAAAGAGGTCGCCGACAAATTTAAGGACTTTGATGCAGAATAATTTTGTATATTCAAACAAAATCATTACCTTTGCAACAGATTCACGAAAACAAATAAAGACTTATGAAAAAGATTACATTTAGCGTAGATTCAGTATTGCCACAACTTGCACAAGTTGCAAGCGTGGTGAACAGCAAGAATGCCATACAGATATTGGATTCTGTAATGGTGGAAACATTTAGTGATGGGAGTACCGCTATCTTTACTGCATCCGATGGGGAAGTCACCTTGCAGATGAAAGCAGCAGTTGAAAGCGAAGAGCCAACGAAGTTCTGTGTGGAAGCCAAGACGTTCTTGCAGACGTTGAGAGGATTGAACGGAAGAGTTGTTACCCTTACGCTTACAGATGAAAGTCCTACGATTGAGGGCAAATACGACAACGGACACTTTAAGTTGCCTTATCAGGACGCATCCATGTTCCCAACGCCAAATAAGTTTGACGGGGAGCAGGAAGAACGGATTTTGGATGCACAATGTTTCCTCCGTGCGGTGGATATGGTGAAATTCTCCGTAGCAAGTGACGAACTCCGACCGCAAATGAATGGCGTTCACGTTGATTTCTTTGCAGACTCGATGGTGGCGGTTGCAAGTGACGGGCATAAACTTGCCAAATTTTCTGACCTCTCCATTACAAGAGACGATGATAAGGTCAGCGAGTTCATCTTGCCGACCAAGCCGTCAAACCTCCTAACCAGCATTATGCAGAAAACAGATGGTGATGTGAAGATTACATTTGACGCACGGATGCTGTCTGTAAGCAATTCCGACTGGAAACTGACCACACGGCTTATTGAAGGGCGTTTCCCAAATTACAACTCTGTCATCCCCAAAGACCTGTCTATTGAAGCCGTCGTGAACAAAGAGAACATTCTGGGAGCACTGAAAAGAGTCTTACCACTTGGCAGTTCATCCTCCGAAATGGTTGTATTGAACTTTAGAAACAACGCCGTGATTGTTTCAGCAGAGGACATTGACTTTTCAACATCGGCAAGCGAGATGATTCCCTGCGAGTATAGCGGTGAGAGTTTACGTATTGCATTCAAAGGCTCGTTCCTCGCAATGTCCGTCCAGAACATAGACGACGAACTCATTGTTTTTTCGATGTCCGACCCATCCCGTGCTTGCGTCCTGCGTCCTTTTGAGCAAGCAGGACAGACAGAGTTTCTTTCGTTGCTTATGCCAATGATGTTGAACGATTAAAAATATTTGTTATGGAAGACTTTTTTGATAATTGGAAGAACATTGGCTGTGCTGGTGTCATTGTTTGTTTTCTTTTGTTCGGGGGTGTTGGTGGCTGTATGTATGTGAAACCACGTTATTCAGTCTGGCAGCAGGAAATGGAGGGTAAGGCAGAATACGCTAAAGCCGAACAAAATAGGCGTATCAAAGTTGAAGAGGCAAAAGCCAATCTTGAAGCCGAAAAACTGAATGCACAGGCAGAAATTGAAAGAGCAAAGGGAGCGGCAGAAGCCATTAAGATTGAAAATGGCAGCATCACCCCTGAATACATTCAATACCTTTGGGTTCGACAGCAAGGTAGTCTTGGTGATAAGACAGTTATCTACATTCCAACGGAAGCCAGTTTGCCAATTTTGGAGGCTGGAAGAACAAAGAAGTAAGTTATGAGAGAAAGCGGATATTACCCCATGGGAGCGGAGCATGACCCATCCGCTCCCTACAACCAAAAAGAGCCTCCACCTATCACACAAGAATGTTCCGTCCGACAGGCAATGTACAAGTCCGTGGAACTTGAAACCACAAACTATAATGTGGTAAAAGGAGAAGATGGATGTGCGGAATACGAACTTGGCGAAATTGATTGGGTGGACGAGTTTGTGAAACAACACATGACCATTCAAAACCTGCTAATCGAATTGAAGAAATACGTTGAGCACGACCTTTCCATGTCTCAAACAGGTCGGCAAAGGTATCGCTTGAAATGGATTCTGCAAGAAATCGCTGAATGGAACTTTGAGAACATCGAAGTGGAAGAAGAATGACGTATGACAATGGCTACATAAACGGCTACATTGAGCGTAAGCCTGACAAAAGTTTTTCTGGTACGCTTTCCGTTGATGGCGTGAAATTGGACGGGATAGTGGGCGAATATTTCAAGGAAGATGGCGTAACGCATCTTTGGTTGAAACGTAAGCCCTTGCTTGAATATGATGCCGTGACACAAACCTATGTGCAACGTCCAAGAGAGCCTCGATGGGAAGCCTACCTACAAAAACAGCAGCATGACACCATCGCTTATAAAGGCACGTTCAAGTTCCTACATTTCTGTTACTCCATTGTCGGCATCTGGGATAAGGTTCTTGGCATGGAAAAGCAACGGATGAACTTCTACATAGAACGGCTACCTATGAATGAACAGACCATCATAAACTCTATAAACGAAAGAAAAAAGAACTTGCATGAATAACTACGAAGAACAACCATTGGCTATCCTAAAGAATGCCGTTGCAGAAGTGTGTGACGTGGAGATAGACTTGATGCTTGACAAGAGCGGAAAGAAATATCATTACAATCACGCACGTTGGCTTTTGTGGCTTGCGATAAAAACCCTTACACACTATTCCAACAACGTAATTGCACGAATGACAAAGGACAAAGACGGTAATTGCTTTACCGTTGATAGCGTGGGGAAAGGTATTGCCAAGATGTCTCAAATGACAAGTAACGACTATGTGTGGCAAAAGAAATGGAAAGCCATTAAAGAAGTCATTGCTGAACTGAAAAAGGATTCAGAAACAAGAGAGGAAACAAAACAGAAAATAACAATCATCGTTCCATTCGGTATCGAGGTGGAAGTAAAAAATCAATAAAAAATGATATACGAAGCAACTATCCAGTTTATTGCCATTGACAATAACGGCAATGACAAAAGCACCAAGCAGTCTTACATCATTGAGAATGCAGAACTTTTTGCACAAGTTGAAAACAGGCTTTACGAAGAGTTTGAGGGGTACACCGATTTGGACGTCGTGGCGATTAAGAGAAGCAAGATTAAGGAAATTGCCAATGAACGAACGTCTGACGATGAAAAGGTGTTCCTTGCCACATTGGTCGATGTATTCTTGAATGATGACGGAAGCGAGAAAGAAATAAAATATACCATTGCTTTCTACAGCAAGGATATGAACACGGCACACGCATACATTCGTGAATATGTTTCGCAGGGATATAACATGGGGGTTAAGCAGATTAAGGAATCTAAACTGATAGACGTTTTGAAATGAAACATGAACAAGTCATACATGGGCAAATTCCGTCAAAGTCAAATTCATACAGAATTATCACTTTGAATGGGCATGGTAGTTTGGCAAAAACGTCTGCGTTAAAAGCATACGAACAAAAGTTCTACCTGCAATGTGGGGCATATCGGAACAAGAAAATACAAGGATTTTTTGAGTTGTATGTGGACGTGTATTTTCATTCTAATCAGCCCGATTTGGACAATAGCCTCAAATGCTTACTTGATTGTCTGCAAACCTGCAAAGCCATCAAGAACGACCGTAACTGCGTAAAAATTGTGGCTAACAAGTTTCTTGACAAGAATGACCCTCGCATAGAATTTACGATTGTCGAGGTTAAGGATATTGAGGTAAGAGATAGTAAAACACCGGAACTTTTTAATGATTAAATTTGTAAATATGAAGTAGAAATAACGGATTAAAACAATATATTATGCTTAATTTTACAGAAACAACGCAAATCCTCTTTGGTCGTGGCATAACATTTACGATTGAAGAATACATCTTTTGCCTAAATCTTGTTTTAGGAGAAGATGAAAATGTTAGTTACGCTCTTGCCTACGACCCTGTTGGTTACAAAAAAGTTCTTTATACAGAAGACGAAGAAGATTTTTTGAAATCCAAGCATCAAGAGTGTAAAAATTTGCTGCAACAACAAAGCATCGTTCAACTAAGGCAAGAACTGGATGACTTGTATATTACAGAGATTCAAAGCAAGGCACTCAATCTTGAAAATTATCGTTTTACAGGTGGGCAAATTGCACAGATACTTCAAAATCTTCTCCATAATCGTGTGGCAGACCTTGATAGTGCTTCAACAAAAGATGTGATAAGTTTGATAAAACTTTTGACAGAACAGTTTGGTCTTGATGGAGGCTCTGATTTTGAAAAACATTTTGTGCAGATTTATCCACATTTTAACGCCTTATGTGTCAACTGTAATAGGGAGTTTCAAGTAGCAGAGGGGATAGGTGCTGTTTGCCCGTTCTGTGGGGCATCATATCATTGGGATTCTGAATCGCAGAAATTTATACCACAACCCTCTAAACTTTAACGCTTATGGAAGAATCAAGAATTGTTTATCATGTTCAACTTATTAGGCTTGTCGGTTTCAAAAAAGACGGCACACCAAACTTTATAGATAGTGCACCTATAGACGAAGAAATATTTAGCAGTTATGAACTTGCAAAGGAATATGCAGAGAAGAAAAAGTTGAGTATTAAGTGTCTTCGTGATTATTATGGTGATGGCAAGGATTATAGGGCATTGTATGTTGGTGCAAAGATTTGGTCTGAAACGATAAAAACGGAGGAACTTGATAGTTATATATGTGATGATGACTACATCGAGAGACTACGGAAGATGGATGCTGTACACAAACTTTACGAACTTGAATACCTATGATAGATATAATAACAGATATTAACCCTATTGAGAGGGAGTACCCGACTGGTTTTCAAACAGAGAAATGGGTTGGTGGTATCGTTATAAAAGGCGGTGTCGATGGAAACATCCTACACTGGCATCTTGAAGATGAATCACCAAAACGCATAGTAGAACGGCAAATATGTGCACTTGAAAGTATGAAGGATGCAATCGAGAAACGTATAAAATTTTTAGAAAGTAGTTTAAGAGATTAAAGATTAACGCTTATGGAACAGATAACAAGGAAAGACTTTCACATGTTTTGCGAAAACTTTGCACATCAGTTTATCTCGTCGGAATGTATGATGAAAGAGTTTAAGAAACTAACTTGCGGCAATGCACAAGAAGTAAAAGAGCATTTGGAAAATCATTTGTTGCTTGATTTGCGAGATTGGTTGGAAGAAAAAGGAGTTGAAGTAGAAGATTAACGCTTATGGAGACAAAAGACAAATGCTTTATCCTCAAAGAAAATTCTGAGGAAATTCGGCAGAAGATTAGGAGTGCAGGAATTAGTGTTTGCATTTGTGCAGAGTTTGTTGATGCGTGTTGGCTTGACTATTCCACAAGGGTTAAAAATGGCGTTCATGGTGTTGGCTATTGGAGCGAATATGTGGGCGTTAAATCACAGAAAGCAGCATTAGACTTATTCTTGTGCGAACTAAAGAACCCCGTTTGGTGTAGTAGCGTCGATGAGTTTATAGATGAAATCCTAAAGTGGGAACACAACAAATAACAACACGCAAAATATAAATAGCAGGTGTCAGTCCTGCACATTGTTCAATTAAAAATCAAATTATTATGGCTACAAGCATTGTAGAAACCATTACTCCGCAAAAGGCACAGGAGTATTTGGCAAAAATCGGTGGAAACCGCAACATCAGTAAAGGGGTTGTCAACAGTTATGCGACAACCATGAGAGAAGGTAAATGGTTGCTAAATGGCGAACCCATCGTGTTTGACCTAAATGATGTATTGCTGAATGGGCATCACCGATTGTATGCAGTCATTCAGTCGAACACACCCATCCAGACATTTGTTACAAGAGGAGTGGAGCACGAAGCATTTACTACGTTTGATTGTGGAAGAAGCCGCACATTGGGACAACTTATTGGGATGCAAGGGATAAAACATTACACATCGGTAGCATCGGTAGTCAATGTTGCATTCCGTCTTGTGAACAATCTCGCAATTTCAAACACAGGACTTGGAGCAGATGCGAAACGCACAAATTCACAGATGATAGACTTCTTCAATCGGGACAGAGAACTTTTTATAGAAGCAGG
>CALAVF010000364.1 GCA_937892315.1 uncultured Prevotellaceae bacterium
GAATCTGTGCATTCTTCGATCCGATACGGTCGATACGTCCGAAACGCTGAATAATGCGCACAGGATTCCAGTGAATGTCATAGTTCAGCAAGTAGTCACAATCCTGCAAGTTCTGACCTTCGCTAATACAGTCGGTGGCTATCAGCACGTCTATTTCATCTTTCAGATGTGGATAGACGGCTGTACGCTCCTTAGATATGGGCGAGAAGAGGGTCAGCACTTTGTTGAAGTCAAGTTTCTCCTTCAATTTGAGCGTGCTTCGTGCTTCCACGTCACCTGTCACCAAAGCCACATTTAGACCATACTGTTTCTTGATGGGGTCTGCCAGACAGTCGTACAGGTACTGTGCTGTATCAGAGAACGCCGTAAAGATGAGCACTTTTTGATTATCGCCGTTGATGGGATGTGCAAACTTATATCGCAAGTCGCTGATGAGTTGCTGCAGTTTGCTGTCGTGCTCTGGCGTGATGCTTTCGAGCATGGTGAGCAACAGGTGGATGATTTCAAGGTCGCCCTTGATTTCCCCTTGCCACGATATATAGTCCATATCCTCCAGGAGAATACGGTTTTTCTTCTTGCCAATCGTAAAGTCCTGTTCGTCCTCGTCACCATCTACGTCCTCGTAGTCATCCACGCTGATGTGCCGATCACCCCTTTGGAATTGGGCGATGACATCCAGTGTTTCCTGCATATAGTCGCGAATACGGCATAAAGTCAGACGGAAGGAATTAACGGAGGACTCCAGACGCTTCAGCAACTGCATGTTCATCAGTCGCTGGATGCCTCGTTCGCGTTCCTCAATGCTCAGGCGGTGACCTGTCGTGCTTTCTTCCTCCTGATACTTCCAGAGACGACTCGGAAGAATAAAGGCAGACGGAGCATAGATGGCAAGGTGAAGCATCTGCAACTGCTCAAATATCTCGTTGTAGTTGATGGCGGTGTCAAGGTCTGTCAAGTGCGGCTGACGGGAGATGGGCTTCAGTCGTTCAGGGAATGTACCGATGTCGGAAGTGTCGTAATACTGCTGGATGTGCTTGCGGCTACGAGCAATGGTCACGGCATCGAGCAGACGGAAGAAATCGAAGTCGAGCATCCGCAGCAGTCGCTCTGTGGTACGTTCCTCCGGCGGCAGGTCTGCCCAGATGTTGTAGGAGCCTTGTGCCTGACGGAAAATGTCGTCAATGCCCCTGTTGGTGGGCAGCAACTTGTCAAAGGCTTCTGCTTCTCCTTCGTATGCCAGTTGCAGTTGGTTCTTCAAATCGTTGAAACGATTGTTGACCGGCGTGGCGGAAAGCATCAGCACTTTGGTCTTCACGCCAGAACGAATCACCTTGTTCATCAGTCGCAGGTAGCGGTTCTCACGTGGATTCTCGCCGTTCTCGTCGGTAGAGACCTTGCCGCCATTGCGGAAATTATGGCTCTCGTCAATCACCACCAAATCGTAATTTCCCCAGTTCACACGCTCCAAGTCGAGGTCATTGCTTCTGCCATGCTCGCGGCTGAGGTCTGTATGGTAGAGCACATCGTAGTTCAGACGGTCTTTCGCCAGCGGATTGTTGACATAGTTCTGTCGGTAGGTGTTCCAGTTTTCAAAGAGTTTCTTCGGACAGAGTACCAGCACCGTCCGATTTCTGCTTTCAAAATATTTAATGACGGAAAGGGCTGTGAAAGTCTTGCCCAAACCAACCGAATCGGCAAGAATACAGCCATTATACTTTTCCAGTTTATTGATTACAGCGAGTGCCGCATCACGTTGGAAGTGATAGAGTTTGTTCCAAATGGTAGAGTTCTTGAAGCCTGTCGCCTCTTTGGGGAGTTCGTCTTCGCTGATGTCTTCCAAAAACTCGTTGAAGATGTTGTAGAGTGCCACGAAGTACAGAAATTCTGGAGCATTCTCCTTGTAAGCATTGCTGATGCTGTCAATCACATCTTCTGTCACCACCTGCAGCCGGCTTGTGTCATTCCAAATCTGATTGAAGAGGTCGATGTATGCCTTGGAGAAAGGTGCTTCCGCCTTCTGAATCATCGTATAGGCATTGTTGCCTTTCTCGCAACCAAGGTCAACCGTCGTAAAACCATTAACAGGAGAATAACTCATGTCGTCGAGGTTGATGAAGCCCATCATCTGCTCGTTGGTGCGGTTGGACTTGAAGCAAGCCTTTTCCCTTATCCAGTCGGCACACTCACGGGCAATGGCTTTTTGGGTCAGTTCGTTACGAAGTTTCACCTCAAATTCAGAGCCATAAATGGTGCGTTCACGATTGAGCCGAGGAATGTAGAACTCACGTTGCTGCTTGGGAGTCTTCTCTGTTGTAAATGTCGGCGAAGTGAAGATGAAACGCAGTTCCTTGATGTCTTTCAGGGTCTCTTTCAATTCCTGATAGGCATAGATGGAGAAGCAGGAGGCGGCTATTGAAAGTCGGCTTCCTGACTGCATCTGCTGCATGAGGTCGTCACGCAGCGTCTTGCCCACGTTGTTAATCAGTTCCATCTTGGCTGGATTTAGGCTTGAGTAAAGGGAAAAAGAAAACGTACCCTCCTTATGTGTATTTTCGGGTTACGCCTGTCCTGGAAAATTAGGCAAGAAACGAAATACGAAGAAAGGGTACGCCGTATCGGCGTACCTACCTTCCTCCGAGGTTCGCTTCTTTGAAAGTTTTTCCAGGACTTTGTAACCGAAGCCTCTTCAGAATAGATACCTATCTATTAACCCACAATGTCATGCTGTAGCCGTAGGGCCACAAGCAGTTGCAAAGTTAAAACTATTTTATAAAAAAAGAAAGCATTTCAAGAAAAATCATGACATTCTTCTCAAATATCGAAATATTTTCTTTTGCACTTTTTTGTTTTTTAAGCCATCGAAAGCGTAAAACTACCTCCGAGAGTTGAATGATGAACTTCTCACATACACCTTATGGCTACGTGCCCCAATGCTTCGGATGCCGCTTGTCGGATCTTCACAGAAAGCGTTCAGTTCCTGATTTGCC
>CALAVF010000365.1 GCA_937892315.1 uncultured Prevotellaceae bacterium
AGGCTCTGACGAGCAAAGGTAAGGAGATAGATTTCTCTCAGTTCGAAGGTAAGGTGTTGCTGATTGTGAACACAGCCAGCAAGTGCGGTTTCACTCCTCAGTTTGCAGGACTGGAGGAACTGAACAAGAAGTATCAGGACAAGGGGCTCGTCATCATCGGCTTCCCATGCAATCAGTTCAAGGAGCAAGACCCGGGCAATGACGCACAGATTGAGGAGTTCTGCCAACTGAACTACGGCGTCACGTTCCAAATAATGAAGAAGACCGACGTGAACGGTCCTGCCGCAGAGCCTATCTTCGAGTATCTGAAGACGCAGGCACCCACCGAAGAGTTTCACGGCCTGAAAGCCAAGGCAACTCACGCCATGCTCAAGAAACTCAGCACGAGCGTGGAGAAAGACAGCGACATCCTGTGGAACTTCACAAAGTTCCTGATTTCGAGGGACGGCGAAACCATCAAGCGTTATGCTCCTACAACAGAGCCAAAGGACTTCGAGAAAGACATTGAGGCAATGCTCTAAACACACCGGGAGTGCGATTGAGCCACAAACGGTTCAATCTGCACTCTCACAAAGACCATCATGCACCAAGAATTACAATTAGATAATCAAATTTGCTTCCGTCTCTACACCGCAGCACGGCTCATCACACAAGCATACACGCCGATGCTCAACGAGTTGGGCATCACCTATCCGCAGTACCTTGTGCTGATGGTGCTGTGGGAGCAGGACGGTCAGCCAGTGAATGACATTGCTCATCGGCTGGTGCTGGAAACGAACACCGTCACTCCCCTACTGCAACGCATGGAGAAACAGGGCATTGTGGAGCGTCACCGCGGCGAGACCGACAAGCGGCAGCAGATTGTCAGCCTTACCGAAAAAGGCAAGGCGATGGAAGAACACGCCTATGAGATTATTCCCAAGGGGATGGGAGAGCAACTGCAAGCCTGTCCGTTGAAGTTGGAAGACTATCTCACGCTGGCTCAAGAACTTGACTCAATTATCAACACATTCAAAAAATAAGCGAACATGAAGAATCTTCTTTCCACACTCACATTCGCCATCCTTTCGTTGGTGGCACTGCCGACATTGGCACAAAAAAGCATCTATAGCATCAGCATAAAGAACGATGCCGGCAAGGACGTATCGCTTTCAACGTACAAAGGCAAGGTGCTCCTTATCGTCAACACAGCCACCAAGTGCGGCTTCACACCGCAGTACACGGAGTTGGAGAACCTCTACGAGAAATACCGCGAGCAGGGATTTGAAATCCTCGATTTCCCTTGCAATCAGTTTGGCGAACAGGCACCCGGAAGCATTGCTGAAATCCACCAGTTCTGCACAGCCAACTTCAACATTCAGTTTCAGCAATTCGACAAGATTGATGTGAATGGTGACAATGAATCGCCTCTCTTCACCTTTCTGAAGTCAAAGCAAGGATTCGGCGGTTTCGACATGGAGGACAAATTGGGTCCCCTGCTCGACAACATGATGCGGAAAAAAGATGCCGACTACGACAAGAATCCCAGCATCAAGTGGAACTTCACGAAATTCCTGGTTGACAAAAAAGGAAAGGTCATCCAACGCTATGAGCCGACAGACAAAATCAGCGACATCGACAAGAAAGTGGCTGAACTGCTGAAGTAATTCGCCTCACAAACACACATACCATACAAACAAAACGTCCTCTGTGCCCTTTCGTACAGAGGACATTTTGTTATGTTCGCATTTTTTCGTACCTTTGCACATCAAACGGACACAATGAAGTGAAACGGCTGCAAAGACATATCATCTTCTTCTCGTTACTGTGCATGATGATGGCATCATGTTCGGTGGATAAGTACATCCCTGAAGGTGAGCACATGCTGACGGGAGTGGCCGTGACTTGCGACGACGAAGAGGTGCAGAAAACCTATATGCTGGGCGACTACGTGACACAAAACACCAACTCGAAATGGTTTGGAGCACGTGTGCCGCTGAAAATCTACACATTGTCGGGCACAGACACAACGAAATGGCGAACACGCCTGTTGCGGAAACTGGGTGAAGCCCCCGTGCTGTATGACAGCGTGAAGGCTGAAAAGACCATGAGCGACATTCGGCAGGTGCTGGGGAATGCGGGATACATGAAGGCAACGGTGGAAGAGTTTAAGATGGAGAAAGAGAAGAAAGTGAAGGTGCTCTACAACGTACACCCCAACGAACGATACACCATCAGAAACATCTACCGATGGGTGGAAGATAAAGGATTGAGGCAGTTTCTCACGGTGGAAGATACGGTCAACTCGTTGTTGAAGTCGGGAAGTCCTTTTGATGTGAACACGCTGAATGGTGAGAGAAACCGCATCGCAAACTATCTGAGGAACCACGGTTACTATAAATTCAACAAAGAGGATGTGCGGTTCAGTGCCGACACGGCCAAAAACTCAACGGAAGTGGACGTGATGGTGCGTGTGAAACTACATCAGGACGATGGTCGAACGGAGGCAACGGAACACAAACAATACACCATCGGCAACGTGAACTTCCTCGCCGATGTCGCCGCCGCAAACATCCCCACCGACACCATCCAACACAAAGGCTACCAGTTCGTCTATCAAGACCCAGACAACGGTGGAAGTGGCTTACACTTCCGCACAAGCCTGTTGACCAGCCACTCGATGGTACACCCAGGAGATTTGTACAATGACAACTATTTCCGACGCACTTACACGAATTACACTCGCTTAGGTGCCATTTCCTTTTCCAATATCAACATTGTTGAACGTCCTGGTTCTGACACACTTGACTGCAACATCATCGTCAACCACGCCAAGCCCCACTCTTTTGGCTTTGACGTGGAAGCGACCAACTCGGCAGGTGACTTGGGTGCCGCCCTCTCAACTTCCTATCAGAATAAGAATCTGTTCCACGGTTCCGAATCCTTCACGTTCAAGATTCGTGGTGCATACGAGGCCATCACGGGGTTGGAAGGGTATGAAGGAAATAACTATGTGGAATGGGGTGCGGAATCTACTCTGGGGTTCCCTGCCTTCTTGCTGCCATACGTGAAAAAGGAATGGGGCACGTTGCACAATGCACAATCGGAGATTTCGCTGCAATATAACATGCAGAACCGCCCTGAGTTTCAGCGTCGTGTGCTCACTGCGGCATGGCGATACCGATGGAGCAACAAGAGCCAAAACATTCAGCATCGTTTCGACTTGCTGGAGGTGAACTATGTGTATATGCCTTGGATTTCTCGCACATTCAAGGAGGAATATCTCGATTCGCTGGGCAAGACGAACGCCATTCTGAAATACAACTATGAGAATCTGCTCATCACAAAGATGGGTTACACCTATTCTTACAATTCGCTGGGCGCCAGAGAACAAACGTACGGAAAGAACGCTTACACGGTTCGTTTCAACATTGAAACATCGGGCAATGCACTGAATGCCATTACCCATCTTGCCAACGGAAAGAAGAATCGCGAAGGACAATACACTTTCTGCGGCACAGCCTTCGCCCAATATGTGCGTGGCGACTTTGACTTCACCAAGAGCATCCGCATCGACAAGAACAACTCGGTCGCCTTCCACTCGGGAGTCGGCATCGCCTATCCGTATGGCAATTCCAACCAATTGCCTTTCGAGAAGCGTTATTTCTCGGGAGGAGCCAACAGCGTCAGAGGATGGTCGGTGCGTTCGCTCGGCCCTGGTGCTTACAACGGCAAGGATAAAGGCATCAATTTCCTCAATCAATCGGGTGACATCAAACTGGATTTGAGCCTCGAATATCGTGCACAACTGTTCTGGAAATTCAGTGGTGCCGCCTTTATCGACGGGGGTAACATCTGGACCATTCGCAAATATCGCGACCAGCCAGACGGAGAATTTCGTTTCGACAAATTCTTCAAGCAAATTGCAGTTGCATACGGCATCGGTCTCCGCATGGATGCAAACTTCTTCATCGTGCGTTTCGACGCTGGCATGAAAGCCGTCAACCCTGCTGAAACAGGTAGAGACCACTACCCCATCACCCACCATGACTTCAGCCGTGACTTTGCTTTCCACTTTGCTGTAGGTCTGCCTTTCTAAAATATATCGTACCCCTCGGGTACGCCACCCCGTACCCGAGGGGTACACTTTTCCTTTTCTGAAAAAAGATTATACGCCCATAAATACATAAAATATGCTGTTCATATAAGAAAAAACATCTTTTCCTCTCTCTGTTCGCCGAAAAATTCGTAACTTTGCATTTAGAAATAAAATAACACATATATAATATGTACAGAACACATACGAATGGAGAGTTGAGACTCTCCGACGCAGGCAAGCAGGTGACGCTTGCAGGATGGGTGCAGCGTTCTCGCAAGATGGGAGCGTTGACTTTTGTTGATTTGCGTGACCGTTATGGCATCACGCAATTGGTGTTTAACGAAGAAACAAACGCTCCGCTGTGTGAACGTGCCAACAAACTCGGTCGTGAGTTTGTGATTCAAGTGACAGGCACTGTGGCTGAGCGATACAGCAAGAACAAGAACATTCCGACGGGCGACATCGAGATTGAAGTGAATGAATTGACCGTGCTGAATGAGTCCATCACTCCTCCGTTCACGATTGAAGACCAGTCAGACGGCGGCGACGACCTTCGCATGAAGTATCGCTATCTGGATTTGCGTCGCAATGCCGTACGCAAGAATCTGGAGTTGCGTCATAAGTTCTGCATTGCCGTACGCAATTATCTTTCCAACCTCGGTTTCTTGGAGGTAGAAACTCCTATGCTCATCGGCTCTACCCCAGAAGGTGCACGCGACTTCATCGTGCCATCACGCATGAACCCCGGACAGTTCTATGCTCTGCCACAGAGCCCACAGACGCTGAAACAGTTGTTGATGGTGGCTGGTTTCGACCGCTACTTCCAGATTGTGAAGTGCTTCCGCGACGAAGACTTACGTGCCGATCGCCAGCCAGAGTTCACACAAATTGACTGCGAAATGTCGTTCGTGACTCAGGAAGACATCATTCAGACTTTTGAAGGCATGGCAAAGCACTTGTTCAAGGAACTGAGAGGCGTGGAACTCAACGAGCCGTTCCTTCGTCTGCCTTGGATTGAGTGTATGAAGCGTTTCGGTTCAGATAAGCCTGATATGCGTTTCGGCATGGAGTTTGTAGAACTGGATGACGTGCTGAAGAAGGGTACATTTGCCGTGTTTGACAACGCTGCCTACATTGGCGGTATCTGTGCAACAGGCTGTGCATCTTACACCAGAAAAGATATTGACAAACTGACGGAATGGGTGAAGCGTCCACAGATTGGTGCCAAAGGGTTGGTGTATGCCCGTGTGCAGGAAGACGGCAGCGTCAAGTCGAGCGTAGATAAGTTCTATACGCCCGAAGTCCTGGCAAACCTGAAGACAGCCATGCAGGCAGAACCGAAATGATTTATGTAGCTTTGCACAAATACGTTTGAAAAAGCGGTAATCGCCATCTGAATGCCGCCAGGAAGACCAAGCTTTAGCACGCGCTTTAACGAGTCTGCATGAATGTGCATTTCCTTTAGACGGATCGAATAACATTCTTTTGTGCGAATCATTACAAAAAGCACCAGAATCATCGACACGAACTGCGAAATTACCGTAGCGTAGGCCGCGCCCGAAATGCCCCACTTAAAGCCAACTACAAATAAAAAATCAAGAGCGACGTTTACAACAGAAGATACAATCAAAAAATAAAGTGGGCGCGTGCTGTCACCAAGTGCGCGCAAAATGCCGGAAGCCACATTGTACAAAAGTTGGAAAAACGCGCCGCTAAAATAAATAGCAAGATATGAATCTGCCATGCTAAAAACATCTTCTGGAGTGTGCATACAGCGCAAAATAACGGGAGCTGCGATGTGCCCAAAAAAGATTAAGAAAATGCCTGCAATCATGCTGCCTGCAATCATTGTATGCACAGTGCGGCGCACGGCAGGAATATCATGCGCGCCAAAATATTGCGAAATGACAACGCTTCCGCCAGCTGAAAGTCCCATAAAAAAGCCAATGACGGCATTTATTAGCGAGCCGGTAGAACCGATGGCAGCGAGCGCTTCTTTTCCAACGTAATTTACAACGATAATGCAGTCTA
>CALAVF010000366.1 GCA_937892315.1 uncultured Prevotellaceae bacterium
AGGACAATCAGATTTACTCTACGGAGGAAATCATTGACAGGGATTTGGATAAACTCTTCAAGGAAGGCATCAAGCGGGAGCAGGAAGACCGCAACCTCGAATTGCCGTTCTATGAGGAACTGCGTTCTTTGTATCAGCAGAATCGCAAGGAGTATCAACGCATAGAAAGGCTCTCTCTGCGAAGTCGCACAGGTCGTGAACCGCGTGAGATAGGAGGCATAACGCTTTCTGGCGACACGCTCGTATTCCTGAAGACCAACTTCCGTAAAATCTTCTATCTGGTGAATGATGCACAGACGAGAGAAGTGTCTGTGTTGGATGCCCTCAACTATTTCAAGGCGACACCTGAGGAGAAGGCGGTGCCCAGAATCGTCCAACACCATGAGCATGTGGAAAAGGCGGTAAGGGAGTTCTATCGTGTGAAAGAGCAGGAATTGCACGAGGAAGAACAGAATCAAGGTCAGCGTAGCAACTTAGGTGCTCAGGTGACAACCGCTGTCAGCCTCATCAACAGTATGTTGCCTCACATAGAGGATGGCGACACACGCCTGAAACTGGTACAACTGAAAGAACTGGCAGAACGAGGCACCATCACCTACATCGCCAAACGTCTGCAACGCATTCAGAAAGACCTTCAGCGGCAAGGAGGCAGCAAAGCCAAGATGACCTTCGACGATGCCCTGAAGCAAGTGCTCGAAATGGCAAATCACTACAATGCCTACTATCGAGACACACAACATGCGGAGGAAGAGTCCGATGCAACCATCATCCTCTCAGAAAGTTTCCAGTAATAAATTGTAAATCGTAAATAGTCAAATCGTAAATGTCATTATGGATTACAGGTCAATCATCGAATCAAGATATAATCGTCAGAACTGGCAATTGCTTCTGCACGACATTTTTGGCAACAAAGTCAAGTTTTGGAACACCCCATCTGCCGTTTCCGCCAATAGTCAGTTTGCCAAACAGACATTGTGGCTGGGAACCATCACGCTGAGCGACGAACAAACCATCTCCATTTATGAAGTGGAACTCGCTGACAGCGTGGACATAGAACGCAATCGCCGGGGCATTCGTGACATGCTGTTGACCACTTGGCGGAACAACGGCAATGCCGGAGCCTTCATGCTTTGCTATCGCAAGAAAGAGAGTGTGCTCCGTTTCTCGTATGTCAGCGAGTCGTGGACGTTTGCTGAGGATGGCACCTATCAGAAAGAATCGACGGACACGAAACGTTTCACATACCTGTTGGGTGAAGGACATCGAAGCCGCACGGCCATTCAGCAGTTTGAGAAGTTGCGTGACAGCAAACTCTCGTTGAAAGACCTGACCAAGGCCTTCTCTGTAGATGCAGTTGGCGATATGTTCTTCAAAGGGTATAAAGACCAATATGAAGACATCATTCAGTACATCACAGGCAAGCGAATGGTGAAAGTGGCGAACAAGTGGGAAGAAAAGATGGTGGGCGACCCATGCGAAGAGATGATGCGGGAGTTTGCTCACTTCGCAAACCCAGAGAAGTCTATCCGTGACTATGTGAAGAAACTGATGGGACGATTGGTCTTCCTTCAGTTCTTGCAGAAGAAAGGTTGGTTGGGCGTACCTGCCAATGCGGCATGGGGCGAGGGCGATGCTGAATTCATTCAGAATCTGTTTGCACAATGCCGAGACAAAGACCACTTCGTAGATAACGTCCTTGAACCTCTCTTCAACGACTTGAATACCGAACGCAAGAATGACCTTTCAACTATCAACTTCCAACTGTCAACTCTCAAAGTCCCCTATCTGAACGGTGGACTTTTCGAGCGTGAGGAAACAGACGAGACGAACTTCCCCTTGCCAGCCAAGTATATGAAGAGCCTGCTCGACTTCTTTGCCTCTTACAACTTCACCATCGACGAGAACGACCCTGATGATGCCGAAGTGGGTGTTGACCCTGAAATGTTGGGACGCATCTTCGAGAACC
>CALAVF010000367.1 GCA_937892315.1 uncultured Prevotellaceae bacterium
TATGTGATGCAGCCCCGCAATTGGTATCGTCTTTAACTTCTCTAACTTCTTTAAATTCGAGCGAAGCGATAACTTCCGAAAGTTGAGTTTTGTCGGTACTTCCTCCAGAACGATATCAGCATGGTGACACAAACGGCGGCACCCACCATCATCAGGATGACGGCATGGGTCGTTCCACCTACCGATTCAACCAGGCTGAAGTCCTTGGCTGCATCGCCCAGCGTGTACATCTGCCACACGGCGATGCTGTTGTTCAGAATGTGCAATATACTTGTAATAACGATGTTTCCGGTCTTATAGTATATCACGCCCAAGATTATTCCCATGGCAGCCGCAAAAGGCACCTGGGCAGGGTTGAGATGGATGATGCCGAAGGCAAGGGCAGAGCCGACGATGGCGACCCACTTGTTCACGCCACCCCGGAGCATATAGCCCTCGATGCCCTCGCGGAAGATGAACTCCTCGATGATGGGTCCCAACAGTCCGATGCCCAATGCACCCATCACGCTGTTCGACATGTCCGTGAAGGTGTCTTCCATCAGGTTGGGCAGGTCAAGCATTTCCTCTGCAATGTCGAGGGCGAAGATGCCTGCGAAGGCAGCCACGATGCTCGCAGCCCCCCAACTCCAGTTGATGGTCTTTACGTTCAGCACCTGCTTCCAGTCAATCATTTTCAGCAGGGCAATCACAATGATGGTCAGGATGCCGCTCACCACAATGGCGAGCGCCAGCATGTCGGGACTTGCCAGTTCTTTCATCATGGCGTCGCTGTCGCCCGAGGCGGCAATGGCTTTTGCCTTGTCGATGTTGCGGAGAGCACCCACTGCCACCAGAGCAACTCCTGCCACTGCCTGCATGATGATAAACACAATCACCGCAAAAATAGGATAAACTACTTTCTTCATTTTACATTTAATATTTTACGTTTAACTTTCTTCTTGATATTCCAGAATGTCTCCTGGCTGGCAGTCCAAGACCTTGCAGATAGCCTCCAGGGTGGAGAACCGCACCGCCTTTGCCTTGCCAGTTTTCAGCACAGAGAGGTTCGCCTGGGTGATGCCGATGCGTTCAGCCAGTTCCCCCGACGAAATCTTTCGCCGTGCCATCATTACGTCCAAGTTTACCACAATCATAAGAGCGTCTTCATTTCTTCAAATGTTCACTTCGTCACTTCTTTAAATCGTCAACTCCTGTTCCTCCTTCATCTTCCGTCCAATCTTGAAAATCTGTCCGAACAGCAACATGCCGAAGGCAGAATAGAGCAGGGCGATGTCGGGCTTTTGGATGATGCTCAGGTCGTATGCCTCAAACTCAAACTCCTGCACGTTGAGGATGTAATTGTAGAGCGTGCTCACCCAGCCCAGCACATACATGGCGAATACCGACCAGCCGCCCCAAGCGAGTTGTGTTTCCGTGCTTTTCTCGAAGATGCGTCCTTTGTTCACCGAAATGACGAGTTTGATAAACGCCACCAAGAAAATAATGATGAAGACACACCCCAGATAACTGCCGCTTTGCAGGACTTTCATTCTGTTGCTTCCGTTCTCTGGCATCACCATGCCCATCATGGTCGCGATAGGCATCTTTTCTCCCGTTTTCAGATTGACGATGCTGTCGCCGACATCGAGTGTTATCAGGTATTCACTTTTAGGCATCATCTCCACAGGTGTCATTCGGCTGATGAGTTGGAGACCCCACGTGGGGTTATGTTTCTGCCCCGTCTTCCGGGCCGTCCTTGCAAGTTCTATGCCAGCCTTTCCACCTTGATACATCCAGTAGCCAGTCTCAAACATATTGATGCTGATGCCAAACACGATGGTTGCGATGAGCAACCCGCAATAGATATTGAATCTTTTCTTCATTTTTTATAATTCTTATCTGTTGATTACACCCCGCATGGTCTCCCTTCCCCTAAACAGGGGGAGGGTCGGGGAGAGGGTCTTCTAATTCGCTCCCGAGTTCACCACGGGTTGTGCTGGCTCGTCGGCACAGAGCACCACGAGCAGGTTGCTCACCATCGAAGCCTTCTGGCTGTCGTCCAGATTCACAATGTCCTCCGCCTTCAGTTTGTCCAGAGCCATCTTCACCATCGACACCGCACCGTCCACAATCTTCTCCCTTGCCGTGATGATGGCTGCCGCCTGCTGACGACGCAACATAACTGCCGCAATTTCAGGAGCGTATGCCAAATAGTTGATGCGAGCCTCCAACACTTCCAGACCTGCCATCGCCAGTCGTTCGTTCAGTTTGTTGGTCAGCACCTCGTTGATTTCCGTGCTGCCGCCACGCAGCGTCACATCGTTGCCCTTGCTGTCCTCGTCGTCGTAGGAGTACATGCTTGCCACCTCACGCAACGCCGAGTCGCTCTGCACCCTCACGAAGTTCTCAAATCGGTTCATCCTCGCCGTCGCGCTGCTACCCGTGCCAGCAGCAGCCACCACTTCCGTGTCGATGTCGAAGATAGCCTTGTAGGTGTCCTTCAGTCGCCACACCAGCACCAAGCCAATCATCACAGGGTTGCCCGTCTTGTCGTTCACCTTGATGGGTTCAGCATTCAGATTGCGTGCTCTCAGGCTCACGTTTTTCACCGTCATGAAAGGATTCAGCCAGTAGAAGCCATTCTTGCGGAACGTGCCCACATACCGCCCGAAGAACGTCATCACCTTCGCCTCGTTAGGCTCCAACATCGAGAAGCCGCAACTGCCGATGATGGCAGCAATCAGCAGCACCACCATCATGACGAACCATCCGCCGCAGGGCTGTTCGGCATCGGCGGCGATAATGCCTTTCACCAGACAGTACACCGTTGCCACATACAGCACGATGTCGATTGCACACATCACGAAGCCGTTTAGCGAACCGCCTCGGAACTCAAACTCAGAATTGTTACTTGTTGTCATAAAGAAAAAAGTTTTTAAGGATTGCGTTTAAATAATAAGTAGTATTTTTATCGTTCTCAAGTCCATCAATCATTGATTTCGCTGCAAAGGTAACACATTTCTACATACCTTCCAAATAAAAACGAGAAAAATTTATCGAAAAACAATAATTTTCTCTCGTTTTGCAAGAAAAGCCCCTTCTCCGACTCCCTTTTTCTTCCTTCCTCCTTCCATCTTTCCGAGGCATCCCCGACCCACGATTGCCGCCACCTCTCTTAAAACTAAACTTAGATTTTATAA
>CALAVF010000368.1 GCA_937892315.1 uncultured Prevotellaceae bacterium
CACTTGTGCGGCAACAGGTGGCAAACTCTCGCGGTAGCAAATTTTTCACTTTTCATTTTTCACTTTTACCTTTTTTCACTTTTCATTTTTCACTTTTACTTTTCATTTTCCACTCCCCATTTTCTGGTGAAAATCCATCAAAGAACGTGCTCATCAATCCCGAATCATCCCAAATGTAGTGATGATGCAAGGTGATGAACACCGTGTAGGGCTTCTTTTTCTCCAACACCGAGCAACGGACGTATGGGCGAAAAGCCTCTGGGTCTTGCGTGAGATAGGCACTCCGCACCTCATCCACATATATCGGCATCGAAGCCGTCGTCGGTTTCAGCACCTCAAAATCCGTGATTTCCTTATTCAGTCCTGTCACCAACCGATAGGCACCGTCCACAATCCAAACAATCGGTCGTCCATTGAAACTCGGGCCATCCACACACACCGTCCGAGGGTCGTTGGAGTCCTTGCCCAGCAAATTGATATCCAGATACTTGTTGTAGGTCGTGTCGCGAGCCACATTTAAGATGGTGGGTGACGCTATGCCTGTGGTGCGGGCAAAGCGGTTATCCATCTGCCCCAGATAGGCATAGAAGCCCAAAGACACATACCCTTCATTCTTCATGGTTATACCCGCCTTGCCGCATGGGAAGAAATGTGCCGTCCACTTCTCCGCCATTTTGTCCTCTTTCCATTTCCTCACACCGAAAAGCCGAGGTGTCAATTCTGAAGTGATATAAGGGCGAAGCAATGGTTCAAAGAGACCATCAACCGTCACGGCATGACGATTCATCGCCGTCGCAGCATCCGCATTCCGTTCCCCTTTCGGAGCCACAATCCGCATGTTCCACTCCCCCTCCACATCAGGAAAGTACAGAGCATAACGACCTAACGAATCTGTTTCCGCATCACCTGTCAAGATTTTCTCCCTTCCCTGATTGATGATGACTTTCAGTTTCCGTCCGCCCAGCAGTTTGTCTTCCTGCGATGCGTTCCACTTTTTCGGCATGATATGTCCAAAAACCATCAGATTGGACTCCATCGGCTGTTTCAGACCATAAATGGTGTCTCTGAGAGAAGAATACATCTTGGCGGGATAGGAATCCGATGCCACCATACGAGAAGAAGATGTTCGGATGCAGCGTTCATCGTCTTTCAGCGGCTTCGGCAATTTGGAATTGGGCACATACACCGGAATGATGGCACTAAAATATTGATAGTCATTCCAATTGGTCATGTATCGAGTATAAGCCCTCAATTCGTAAAAGCCAGAGCCATAAAGGCTATCCACAACAACTTCATTCTCTGTTCGGCCATCCACGAGCCGCAATTTTTTCCTCGTGACAACATAGCCATACGGATGCACCAACTCCACATACAGCACGCGACTATAATCCGTTGCCCCATCCTTGCCCTCACGTTCCACCAATGCTTTAAAATGGATGGTGTCACCCATGTAGCAACCCTGTCTTTTGTCATATTCCAGTGTCACCTTCTCACGCAGCAAGGGTTGAAGTTCCGAAATGGAATCACCTTCCTGAGCCATCAATGACAGCGAGGCGACACAAAGAGATAAAAGTGTCATCATCATTCGTTTCATACCATCATTCATTCGTTAAGAATTTGCCATCTTCCGTCATCCCTTCTGCTGAGATATAAAGCCGACGGGCAGAAGAATTGTTATAGAACTCCACCGTGGCATGACCTTGGGCATCGGTCTTGATGTTCGGTGTCCAAAAGAGCGTGCGGCGAAAATCTTCCATCGGCGGCACCTTGCTATAATCATCCATTTCAAAGGTGTCAACTTGGTCATACGCATGGAAGAAAGTTCTTCGTTGTCCGTCACGTTTCCAGGGGAATAAATAGCGTGTGTAAACAAACACCGTCACAGGCTGGCGACTTGCCAAATCCGAAGAGATGATATAGCGATTAGATGCATTTACGTGTTCCGAAATATAGACAGATTTCACCTCATCCAAAAAAATTGGGATCTCTTTGAGGTAGGGGTCTATGACCTCCACCCCTCTCGAAAAATATAAGTCATCCGTACTCGTAATCCCACCAAACTGATTGTCATAAATCCAGATGATGGGACGATTTTTATAACTCAATCCATCTTTATACACACGAATTGATTGTTTATCACGTTTCGACGACGTTTCCACCACATGGGCTTGATAAATCACTCCTTCATGACGCCCTTTCAGATTATCAAACGGGTCTTCATATAGATATTCTTTCTGTTCCTTATTTCCCTTTATCTGCACTTTTTCGATATTCTCATTCAACTGGGTAGGCATGAACCGTTGCGATCCACTCCCATGAAAAAGCGGATTACGTCCATACAGCCATTCATGCAAAGTTGGCATGACTTCGCCATTGTCGTACATTCGGTCTAATTCCTTATCCACATTGTAGTAAATGTTCGCCCAATGCTGACCATGACTCTCACTTTCCCATGCAGCCCTTGCCCCGTCGTAGATACGCGGACGTGCCTTCACCTTCACTTCCTTCAGCACACGTTCACGCTTCAAAATCGGCACATCCTCCAGAGGTTCAAACACCGAATCTGCCACATGGGCAAAAAGATTGGGACGCACACTCGTCAACGTGTCGGTTTCATAAGGAGAAATCCACCGTGCCTGTGGTGAAAAATTTCTATCGACCAACACCCGATAGTGCTGTTTGCGGTCACTTGCATCCACTTTTCCTGACTTTCCTTCTCCGAATCGATAGGCTTCAGGCACAATAAATTGCAAATTCCACTCATTCCAAGCATTCGGCATGGCAAAGGCATAGCCGCCCACACTATCTGTCACGCAGGTGCCATAAACCCATTCACCCGTTTTTATGAGGTCGTTCATTCTGAAAAGATAAGCCCGCAGTTCTGTGTTTGCCACAGGTATATCCTTTCTTTGTTGCATCAAACGACCGCTGATGTATAACTTGTCTTCTATATTGTGAATCTTCTTAAACCGTTCATTTCCAGCCATCAAGCCCCATCGGTAGCGTCGCCAGCCCTGCACCATCATCAACAGGTCGGCAGCGATGCGGTGTTCGCGGTCGTCACTTTCGAAGTAGTATTCGGGATGGGCGATGTAGCCCTTCACTTCGCTCGACAGCAGCATCCACGTCAGGGCGTTCCCTTCTTTGCCGTTCGTCATGGTCGCAATGTCCATTGCCGAGAAGGAGAGGTTGGCATTGGGCTGTGCCTGAATGTCCATACGCACCTTGCCGCAAGGCACCAGATGGTCGGTCGGCGTCGATACCGTCACACGGTCTTCTGCCGAAATCTTGGGGCAGATGAAGAAGAGCCGTTCTGCCAGCACCCGACCGGCAGGGTCGAACACCGTCAACTGGTTCACACCCCCAGGCAGTTCCTCCCGAGGGAACGCCAACACCATCTGCTCACGGCACGTCATCGTGTCGCAGTAGAGGATGCGACCGTCGTGCATCAGCGTGTAACCCAACAAGCGGTTTTGCATCGAAAGCGAAGCCGTGATTTTTGCCGTCACATTGGCATCGTCCAGCGTGTTCAACATCAGACTGATACCCTCCTGCAAGGCTTCGGGCAGTTCAAACTCCTGTCGCTCTCCGTCGGCTGTGGTCAGTTGCAGATACTTCGGCTCGTCGTCAGGGGTCAGGTCGAAATAGCCTCGTCCATTCTGGAAAGTGACCGCACCTCGCATCAGTTCCTTATTTTCATCCAGAATCACGCCCTCCACATCGAAGTCACACCCCTCATCGTCATTCACGGCAAAAGCCACCCTCGCAGGCAAATCCTCCACCAGATTGCCCCCTTCGGGATAGAAATTCACATGCACCTTCCCTCGCGGCAATCGCTTCATCGTCAGCAGGTTCCGATTCTTTTCCGCATTCTCCTCAGCCAACACCTCATAGGGTACCTCGCGGAAATTCGGCTGACGATTGCGGTAGGAGAACTTGTCGATTTCCATCTTCGAATAGTCGCCCTCCTCCTTCGGCTGCTTGAAAATCGGGAGCACCCGTGAGAAGATGCCCGTGCCGCCCCAGTTCAGCATGTAGCGAGTGTAGGCACGCACCTCGTAAAAACCCGTGGTGTAGAGCGTGTCGAGCGAAAAGTCGCCCACAGCCTGCCCCTTTTCTATATACACCTTCTTGGTCTGTATCACCTCACCGCTCGGATTGAGCAGTTCGGCATACAGCACGGAACTCAGGTCGGTCGGCCTGCCCGTGTCGGTGCGGATGACGTAGCCCTTAAACCAAATCTTCTCCCCCTTAAAGTAGCCGGTGTTGTCCAGATGCAGGTACACCTTTTCCTGCGGAATCTCATGGTTGAAAGTCCACACTTTCTGCATCAGCCGCACCAGGTTGACATACTCACTCGGCCCCGTCACCACCGAGTCTGACAGGTCGATATGCTGGGCACACATCGGGAGGGAAAGCCCCAGCATCAAGGCAAAAACAAGATTCAAACGTTTCATAAGCATATCTCTTGTATTTCAGGCAGTTCCACATTTCTCAGTTTCTTTCTCAGGCGGCTTTTCGCCGTGCGGTAAGCCGAACAGGACGGCATTTCGAGAATCTCCATCACCTGTTCATCGGGCAGTTTCTCCGAATAGAAAATCAGGCACATCGCCTGTTCACGCTTCGTCAGCGTGGGGCACACCGTCTCCAACTTCGCCAGCAGTGCCGCATTCTTGGGTCTCTTCGACGACCATGCCGACACCAGGTTTTCCCAAAAGTTGTCCACCGTCGGTTTGCCAGGCTCCGCCGTCTGTTCGGGCTGTTCTTCCTGCCGTTCCTCGACAGGCACCTCCGGTGGTGACTTCTTTCGTTTTCGGTACACCCAAAGCACACCCGCTGCCGCCGCCAGACAGCCCCCCAGC
>CALAVF010000369.1 GCA_937892315.1 uncultured Prevotellaceae bacterium
GAGGCTGCTCCATTGTGTGCCAGCGGCATCGCTGGCCAGAAAGAGAGTATCATTGAGGATGTGCTGTTCGGCGGCGTTGATGAAGTCGGTGCTGTCGACCCGAGTGCCCCCATGCGTAACATTCTGGACAAGGACGACAAGTTTGGCGATCTTTGGTAAATAACCCCTACGTCGTTACCTCGATGCGTATCAATTCGTGTACGGGATTTGAAATCATACAACACCCGTGCATGAATTGATACGTGTCGAGGTAATGTTATCAGGGGAGAATGTGAATTGTCGTTTGGGGGAATGTCAAGACTTCTCCAACAGCACTACGGCGTAGGCACTGATGCCTTCTTCGCGGCCGGTGAAGCCGAGTTTTTCGGTGGTGGTGGCTTTGATGGAGATGTCGTCTGTGTCGATGCCCATCACGTCGGCAAGGGTTTGCTGCATCTGGGGGATGTGGGGATTGAGTTTGGGGCGTTCGGCACAGATGGTGGCATCGATGTTGCCAACGGTGTAGCCTCGGGTGGCTACGATGTCGAGGGTCTTGCGAAGCAGAATCTTGGAGTCGATATTCTCAAACTCGTTGCCTTTCTTGGGGGGAAAATGATAGCCGATGTCACGCATGTTGGCGGCTCCGAGGATGGCGTCGCAGATGGCATGGATAAGCACATCGGCATCGGAGTGTCCGAGGAGTCCAAGGGTGTGGTCGAGTTTGATGCCGCCGAGATAGAGGGGGCGGTCAGGCACGAGTTGGTGGACGTCGTAGCCAAATCCTACACGAATTTTCATTATCTTCTGCGTTTACCAGATTTGCGACCCAGAAGGTCGTTGATGCCGTCCATATCGAAGGCAAGAGAGAAACGAAGGGTTTGGTCGAGTGGGTTGGTTTGGGCGGTTGAGATGACGTAGCCAGCATCGATGGAGAATACGTTCATCTTGAAGCCTGCACCAACGGTGAAGTACTTCCGGTTACCCTTGTTGGGATGCTCGTAGTGATAACCTGCACGGACGAAGAATTGGTTGTTGTAGGCATATTCGAGACCTACGCTCCACTGGATTTCCTGCAACTCTTCCTTGGCTCCGTTGGGGGCATCGTGGAAGGATTTGAAGATGCCCGAGATGGGGGAGATGTTGTAGTAGCCTTCACCTTCGAGCCATGTGCGGTAGTCGGAATAGTTCTGCTCGTAGTCGCTTGCCTCACCGCCTTCGGTTTCAATCATGTGCTCTACGTATTGTTCCATCGTTGGACGTGTCGGAACGAGCAGTTTGTTGGCATCGGCAGCGATGGTGAGGGTGTTGTATTCGTCGAAGGGAACGAGCAGCGAGAGTCCGAAACGCATGTTGGTCGGGATGAACTCGGAGGTGTTGCCGTCGTCGTAGGAAATCTTTGAACCGATGTTGCTGATATTGAGACCCCAACCCAACTGGCTCTCATGGCCGCCAAGGTTCAGGTAGCCATTGTGATAGAGGGCGATGTCGGCAGCAAAGGCTGAACCAGGAGTGGTTTCATCGTCAGCCTTGAAAGCCAAGTCTGAATAGATATAGCGGAGTGCCACACCTGCCGAGAAGGTTTCGGAGAGCATACGTGAATATGCCAAATCGACTGCCATTTCGTATGGCTTGATGGTCAGGCCGTCGGCATCCAGCACCTCGACTTCACCCAGCGAGAAATAGCGGAGTGAGGCGGAGAGGGCATCGTAATCGCCCAGACGGTAATAGCCTGTGATGTTGGCGAGGTCGATGTCGCTGGTCAGTTGACGCAACCAGGGTGTGTAGTTGAGTGAGATGCCTGCACGGCTGAGGCAGAAGGGGTACTTGGCGGGGTTCCAGTACTGCGAGTTCACGTCAGGGTCGGTTGCAGCACCGACGTCACCAAGACCGCCGGCACGGGCATCGGGGGCAATGGCGAGAGAGTTGACGCCATAGTAAATAGGGTTGAGTTGGTTCTTCACGTCCTGTGCGTTGACAGTGAGGAAGAACGAACAGCATGTCAGTATGAATAAGATTTTCTTCATGTGTCGCTTTTTGTTTGTTCCTCTAATAGAAACGAAATGCAGGTGTCTTTATTGTGTGACGATGAATTTTTCTGACCTTGTAGATACCGTACTTGTGGGTGAAGTGAGGCGGATGCGGCGGACATAGATGCCCTTTGGCAGCGATGCTCCTTGGTCTTTGCTGAGTAGAAGACGACCTGCCATGTCGAAGATGTCCACTTCTTCTTCCATACCTTCCACCACTTGGAAGTGGATGGTTGTCTCGCCCATGTTGTTCAGGGTGTCGAAGGCACGGATGGTCAGCGTGTGGATGCCGGCAGGAAGGGTGGGGAAGGTGTAGGTGATATTGCCCGAACGATAATCTCCCACCGACTGGTTGTAATAACTGTTGAGCGTGTAGGTCGTTGACTCGTTGCCGTCGATGATGGCGACGATGTCGTGTCCAAGTCCGCTGCCCGACGTGTTGATGCCGCTTTCGTCGTACAGGCTGATGTAGAGCGTGGGCGTCTCGTTGGTGATGCCTCCATCGGCAAAGTGGCTGTCGTTGAGGTATGCCTTGATGTCTGGTCCAATGGTGTCGGTTCGTTCTTCGTCGGACGTGCCGCCTACGAGGAAGTCCTCAAATCGTCCGTTTGCCTCGATGGTTTTGGCTTCGTTGATGGCATAGAGGGTGATGAGTCCTGCCTCGTCAGAATAGTTGATGTCAAGCGGCACAGGGAACGTGAACTTGAATGTGCCTGCCGACACGGAGTCTGTGCCTGCATAGAGGGTACGAGTGCGGTCGTTATATTCGAAAGGAGAAACATCTTCCCCTGCGTTGTTCTTGCAGACGATGTGCTCTTCGCTGTCATACACAGTGGGGGAGATGATGCCATTGAAATCTGTGGCAGGATTCCCCTCGGTGTTTACGATGTGACCTTCCACCGTAACAATCTCACCTGCCGAGATGGTTGGCAGATTGCTGCTGTCGATGTCTTTCCCATTCAGTTTGTCAATCTTCACCTTGTACGTCTGTCCGGCAAGTGTGATGGCAGGGTCGCCCAACAGGATGAAGTGTACCTTGTTGATGGTATCGTTCTTTGTGTAGTTCTTCTTCGAATTGAGAATGTCTGCCTTGGCTTGTGCCAGTGCCTCGCCGATGGTGTAGCGTTCGCCGTTATTCTTCATGCCAAGCACATGCGACATGAAATTGCGGTTGAGTATGCGGTTAGGAGCAGAATAAACGGTACGAGCAGTACCTATGAAGCCCACCGCTCCACCCTGCTTGTTCAGGATGGCTTCACAGGCAAGGTTTTCGGTGTTCATGTCGAAGGGGGCAACGTCACATGCGGCGGTGAGCCATAACGGCGGTCGGGGAGAAGCCCAGTTCTGGAAATCAACCGTCTTCAGAACCTGCTCGTGCGAGAGCGTATAGGCGGCTCCGTGACCTGTATAGTTCATGATGAGCGCACCTTCTTCCATCGTCTTGTTGATTTCGGCATAGGCATCGGGATAACTGTTCCCTGTGGCTGACTGCTGACGGGTATAACTGTCCCAGTAGATACGCTTGTAATGGTAATCGGGGAAAAGATTTTTGGTGTTGGTCAGCACGTTCTCGGCATCCTCCATGTGGATGTTATTATTGCCGTCATCACCCATCATGCAGATGGTGTTTCTCCACGCTCCTGCATTGTCGTTGTTGATGTAGGCAATCAGTTTGTCCACTACACCCTTTGCCTCACTGCTGGTTGATACGGGGATACGTCCCACACCACAGTCGGGTTGCTCTTTCAGTGGAGATACGCCCTTGCCATCTGCCAACAGGGTAAAGTACTCTTCGAGGACGTAGGAGTTGGTGTGTGACCAAGAATTATCTGACTCGTAGGCAAGTAGGTAGTCGTCCTGTGACTTTGAGGTCAAGCCACTGGTGACAAAGCGATTGTCCCACAGGCAATTGCCAAAAAACAAAAGGTTCAAACTGCCCTTTTGGGTACCAGTTAGTGGAGAGGATGTGTATTGTTTGTCATAAAGCATTTTCATCAGACGACGGTACGCTGTGGCATCGGGTGTGCCAGAAGAGAACTCATTGTACACCTTGTCGGCTTCCACCACGGCACATTTAATGCCATCTTTCTCCGTGTGAGCGTCAGCCAAACGTTGTGCCTGTGCCGTCAATTTCCCATTGGCGGGCACAATGATGAGCAGGTTGATGCTGTCGAGGGCATGAAGGTCTTGATTCTCCACGATGCCCACCGTTTCAGGAGAGGGAAAAGTCGCCGTCGTGTTGATTGCGACAAATTTGCTTTTCAGTTTATCTGCTATTTGTGTCTGCACATAATAGGTGCTGCCAGACAAGGTTCCCGTTAGTTCGCACGTTTCTGCGGGAGAGGTCACATTCCAGACGCTGACGTTGCTGTTGGCTCCTTGCAAGGCAAACGTGTGTTGTGTCTGATACCCCACATTGTCTTGGAACGCCAAAAAGTTCTTGCCCTCCACAGACAATTGGGCGGGATAACTTGCACAGATGTAGTCGAGATGACCCGTCACGCCTGAAGTGCGAGTGTGTTGTAGTGCCACGCTCATGGATGTGGCGTATTGGTCATATAGTGTGAAAGACTTGTTGCTGACGGATGCGTATTCATATTCTGCCAAAGCGGAGAACGAGAGTGTGCCCAGCACGTTGTCGCCCATTGTGACATTGAGAGAAGACGAACTGCTGCCTGCCGCACCAAATTTCACCTCCAGGGTCACATCGCCGTTGCTTCTGTTCTCAAAGGCAAGATTATAGGTCTTTCGGGGTCCTGTCGAGTAATCGTAGGAATCGAAGAACGTCCTGCCGCAGTTGAGGAATGAGTATGCGTCTTCTTCCCACAGCGTGTGGGCATAGTAAGTGTCTTGCCCTGTCGTCTTGTCTGATTGGGCATCCACCTTGTCGAACGTGGCAGGAGTACCGCTTTCCGTCAAAAAATAATAAATGTACTTGGAATAGGGATTGTTCTTATGGCTATAAGCACTGGAGATATTCTTGCGAGTCCACAGCGTCGTTCCGCAAGAGTAGAACAGCAATGTGCCATCTGCCTTCCGATATAGTGGAATCTCTGTGAGGTCATCGCTGATCTCCTCGATGTATGCTTCTGGCAGCAGGGGCAGGTTGTAGCCATAGAGGCTCACATTGTTCGGATTGCTGAATCCCATATCTTTCAGCACCGTGCTGGTCAACTGATACACACCTTCATCCTTCACACGGATTTTCACCCATTTGCCCGTGGCAAGTTTCGAGTGTTCCGCATAACGAGACTGAGCACCAGCGGTCAATGCCAGTGCCGTTAATATGAATAATGTGCATAGCCGTTTTATCATCGATGATTCTATTTAATTCTTAAATCCAGCAATTTCCTGTCGCCAATATAAGCCTCCAACTTGTCCCCCTCCTTCACGGAGCCAATTCCCATGGGAGTACCAGTGAAGATGAGGTCGCCCGTTTTGAGTGTGAAGAACCGTGAGGCATAGGCAATGATGTGGTCGATCGTGTGAATCATGTCAGCCGTATGCCCAGTCTGCCGACGTTCTCCGTTCATGTCCATGTGAAAATGGATATCTTGTACATTACACCCCAGTTCCTCCTTCGTGATGAACTTTCCCAGTGCGGCACTGCCGTCAAAACCTTTGCAACACTCCCACGGCATTCCTTTCTCTCGCAGCGACTTTTGGAGGTCGCGGGCTGTGAAGTCGATGCCTACGGTCAGTTCGTTGTAGTAGCGATGGGCAAACCGTTCGCTGATGTCCTTGCCCACATGGGCAATCTTCACCACGATTTCTGTCTCGTAGTCGAATCGCTCTGCAAAATCTGGCACAAAGAAAGGCTTTCCTGGCTGGATGATGCTCGAGTCGAACTTCGAGAACAAGACGGGCTCTGTCTTTAATAACGAATTTTTTTCTTCTTTAGTATGTAATTCGTCGATATGTTTGGCATAGTTCATGCCCACAGCCAATATCTTCATCGCCTTCTTATAGTCCGAAAAGTCTTAATACGTCGTTCAATTGTGCCAGTACCATGATGGCAAGCAGAATGTACATGCCGAAATATTGCACCACCAACAGGAAGTTGTCGTTCAGACGTTTGCGGGTAATCAGTTCAAACAGGGCGAACAAGGCGTGACCGCCGTCGAGTGCAGGGATGGGCAGCACGTTCATGAAGCCCAGTACGATAGACAGGAAAGCCGTCAGCAGCCAGAATTTCTGCCAGTTCCAAACATCAGGGAATATTTTGCCGATGCTGATGAAACCGCCCACCTGACGTGCACCCTTCTTTGTGAAGATGTACTTCATCTGGTCAACATAACTCTTCAGCGTCTCGATGCCATATTTTACACCAGCAGGGAATGACTCAAAGAATCCGTAAGTTTTCGTTGTGATGTGATTCTGATAGGGGATGACAGGAGCGAAGCCGAGCAAGAATTCTGGTGTCAAGGTCACTTTCTTCGTCACCGAGTCGTTGATGACCATCGTGATTTGCCGGGCTTTCAGGCTGTCTCCAAAATTTGCATCCTCAGGCAACGCCTTCTGCAAGGCGATGAGGCTGTTTTGGAAGTCGTTGAAGTCCTCTACCTCGATGCCGTTCACCGAGTTGATTTTGTCCGTTTTCTTCAGCCCCATCTCCTCTGCAGGTGTGCCAGGCAAAATGCTGTCAATCACCAACGGAACACGCATGGCGGCATACATGGGCTGTTCAATCATGTCTAATAGCGACATCTCGGCAGGAAGAGCAATCACTTCTTTCTTCCCCTCACGCAGCACCGTCACCGTCTTGGCATTCGACATGTCTTGCAGGACTCCCGTGCTCCACGACTCCACCACCTCGTCATCCGTCTTGATAATGATGTCGCCGTCGCGGAAACCGTCTGCCTTTGCCTGTTCCGAGAACTTCATTCCATATGTCATGTCTTCGCTCTTCACATAACTTTCACCCCATGTGAACAGCACCATCGCATAGATGACAAACGCCGTCAGAAAGTTTACCATGATGCCACCCAGCATGATGATGAGACGCTGCCATGCAGGACGAGTGCGGAACTCCCATCTTTCGCCCTTCACTTCTTCGTTTCTGATGATGATATGTTTCATCAGTTGAGGCAACTGCTTCCAGAAACTCTTCTGGCTGTCGTCCTCGTTGAATGACGATTCATCCACCATGCCAGAGATTTTCACATAGCCACCCAACGGAATCCAGCCGATACCGTATTCCGTGCCTTCATACTCATATTCTCCGTTCTCCTTCTTCTTGGCAGGAGCCTTGCCTCTCAGCCGTCGCCACCAGTTGCTGTAGGTGCTGAACAAACTGAATTTCCAGTCGAAAAACAAGTAGAACTTCTCTACTCTTACCTTAAAAATCTTTGCTGCCACATAGTGTCCCCCTTCGTGCAGTACTACCAGCAATGCCAGAGCCACAATCAGTTGCAACGCCTTAATGAGAAATGTTTCCATCAGTCTTCAATACTTCAAATCCTATAATAACGTCTTGGCGAATGCTCTCGCCTCCTTGTCTGTCTCTAAGTAAGTTTCAAGTGTCAATTCCGTGGTGAAAGCCATCTTGTTCATCGTCTTCTCGATGATGTCGGCAATCTGCTCAAAGCCAATCAGGTCGTCGATAAACGCACGATTTGCCACCTCATTGGCGGCATTCACGATGCATGGCATATTGCCACCCTGATGCAACGCCTCGTATGCCAGCCCTAAGCAACGGAAACGCTCCACGTCGGGCTCCTCAAACGTCAGGTCTTTCATTTGGAAAAGATTCAACCTGTCACCATTCAACGGCAGACGTCTCGGATAACTGAACGCATACTGAATGGGCAGCCTCATGTCGGGCACACCCAACTGCGCCTTCACGGCACCGTCCTCAAATTGCACCGCACTGTGAATGACCGACTGCGGATGCACCACCACCTGAATCTGCTCAGGCTTCACCCCGAACAGCCAGCGGGCTTCAATCACCTCGAAACCCTTATTCATCAGCGTGGCGCTGTCGATGGTGATTTTCGCACCCATGTTCCAGGTGGGGTGGGCGAGGGCATCCGTCTTCGTCACCGTCTTCAGTTGCTCCTTCGAGAACTTGCGGAAAGGACCACCGCTGCACGTGAGCAGAATCTTGTCAATCCTGTTGCCAGATTCCAGACATTGGAAAATTGCCGAGTGTTCGGAATCTACAGGCAGGATGGGCACCTGATTCTCATTCGCCAAGCGAGTGATGAGGTCACCTGCCACCACCAGTGTCTCCTTATTTGCCAGTGCAATCTCCTTTTTCGCCTTGATGGCGGCAATGGTCGGTTCCAGCCCTGCAAAGCCCACCATCGAGGCAAGCACCATGTCCACGTTATCGTCCAGTACCACTTGGCACAGAGCCTCCGCTCCTGTATATACCTTGATAGGCAGGTCTGCCAATCCTTCGCAAACCCTCTGATAGTTCGATTCCTTGGCAATCACCACTGCCTCGGGGTTGTACTTTCTTGCCTGTTCGATGAGCAAGTCGGCGTTGTTGTATGCCGTCAGCACGTAAGCCTCATACAAGTCGCTGTGCTGCCCAATCACGTCCAACGCCTGTGTGCCAATGCTCCCCGTCGAACCCAATATACATATTCTTTTTTTCATATCGATACAAATTGTAGTGCAAAGGTACGAAAAAAAAGCGGTTTTCAAGAGTTTGGAATATGAAAAAATGCAAATCCTTGGTTTCGTCAACTTTGTTTGGTAACTTTGCACGACGAAATCATCTTTTTACGTAAAAAATGAAAGCATTATGGA
>CALAVF010000370.1 GCA_937892315.1 uncultured Prevotellaceae bacterium
CCCATGCCTCGGGAAAGAGTCGGGTGGTGTGGCCAGCCTCTACGATGCGGTAACTGAAGTCGATGTCCTCGCCGAAACGCATCTTGCTGAATCCGTGCAACTTGAGATACACGTCGCGGCGGACACCCATGTTGAACGAACGGGGGTAGAACTTGTCGAGTGCCCCTTTCTTCTTGCCGCCACGAATGCCGCCCGTGGTGAAGAACGAGGTCATGCTGTAGGAGATGGCTTTCTGCACAGGGGTGAACGAGTCGTGAGCCGCATCTGGCCCACCGAAAGCGTCGCAAGGATTCGTCGCCAGTTCGGCCTCCATCGCTGCCATGTAGCCGTCGGGCAGCACACAGTCGCTGTCGAGGATGAGCACATACTCGCCCTTGGCGTGCTCCACGCCGTAGTTGCGTGCAGGGCCGGGACCACCGTTCTTCTTGGTCAGATACTGCACATCGAGTCGGTCAGCGTACTTCTCCACCACTTCCTTGCAGGGCACAGCGGAGCCGTCTTCCACCACGACCACCTCAAAGTCCTTGACGGTCTGGCGGGTCAGGCTATCCAGCAACTCGTCCGCCTCGTCGGGACGGTTATACACGGGGATGATAACGGAATATTTCATGGCTTATTCGAAATAGAAAGTGAGGACAATCATCTTGCTTTTCGCCTTGTTGACGGATTGGGTGAAGATGAGTTGCGTCTCGTCGGTCAGGTCGGTACGTTTCTTGTTGACCACGTTCGACAGGCCGTAGAGGAACTTGATTTCGGGGATGAACTTGAAGAACGGCAGGTAGAAGTCGCAACCCATGCCCAGTTCCAGATAGCAGTCGGTGTTGGTGAGCAGGTATTGCTTCTGCTTCTTCACCGTCAGGTCGAGCATGGGGTTCAGACCTGCCACGACGTAGGGGCGGTAGTTGTTGAAACGCTCTGCCGCAAACTTCACGTCGATGGGCACGGAGAAGTAGGTCGATTTGATGGTCTGAAACTGCGTCTCGCCGTCCTTCTCGTTGCGAAAGGTCACATTCTTCGTGCCGAAGTGCATACTCGGGATGAGACGCAAGCCCATGTGCTTGTTCAGGTAGAACTCGCCCAAGATGCCGACCGAAAAGCCTGGCTCGTAGTTGGGAATTTCCGCAAACCACTGGTTGCCCTGTGTGTCCATGAATCCGTTCTGCTCCAGTTCGATGTCTTGCAGTTGCACGCCAGCAAGGAAACCGTAGTGGAACTTCCTCTGGTCAATGTACGGACGGTTCATCACTTTCCGCTTCTGTGCCCCCACCTCGGTGGATGGAATCAGCGAGAAAAATGCCACCAGACAAGCAATTATATAATAATGTGTATGTTTCATCATCTTTATAAACGAGAAAAACCGCAATTTATTTTGTGGAAAGCGGAGTTTGCCGTAACTTTGTACAAAGTTAGGGAATAATTTCAATAAACACAAATAATTATGAAACTTACTGTTATTGGTGCCGGCAATATGGGCGGTGCACTCATCAAAGGATGGGCAAAAAGCGGAAAGATTAGCAACATCACTATCGCAGACAAGAACGAGGCTCTCCTCGCTCAGTTCAAGCAGGACTATCCTGCCCTCAACATCACAACCGACAACATCGCTGCCGTGAAAGGGGCAGATGTCATCGTGCTCGTCGTGAAGCCGTGGCTGATGAAACTGGTGCTTGCCGAAGTGAAGCACGTGCTTGACCTCGAAAAGCAAATCATCATCTCCGATGCCGCCAACTTCACCACGGCGATGCTTGCCGAGGAACTGGGACAGGACGGACTGTTCTTCTACGTCATCCCCAACATCGCCGCAGAGTTTGCTGCCAGCATGAGTTTCATCGCCAAGGGTGCAGGTGCGACGGATGAGAGCCTGAAGACGGTGGAGGAACTTTATGCCATCGACGGCGACACCCTCGTGGTGGGCGAAAACCTTGTCGGTCCCGGCATGATGATGGCATCTTGCGGCATCGCCTACGTGATGCGTTACATCCGTGCCCAGATGGAAGGCGGTTGCGAGATGGGCTTCTATCCGCATCAAGCCAAGCAGATAGCCCTCCAGACCATGCAGGGAGCCGTATCCCTCCTTAAAGCCACAGGTTGGCACCCCGAAGAGGCAATTGACAAAGTCACCACCCCTGGCGGTGTCACCATCAAGGGTCTCAACGAACTCGACCACGCAGGTTTCAACTCTGCCGTCATCCGTTCGCTGAAGGCAGGGTTGAAGTAACTTGAGTTTTTCAAGTTTTGCTATTCTTCGGTCGCCTCAGCCGCCTTGTTTGGATAGGTGTCTTCTGTTGAAATCTGATACAGTTTGACGGTTTTCCCTGTTTCCAAATGGCGGCTCCACGACAAACCGAAATACTTATGGAAGAATGCGGTCAACTTCTCAAGCACCGTGTTCTTCTTCTCTTCTCTGTTCACTTTACCGCCAAAGAGTGGCATGGGTGGCAGCACCCTCGTGATGGCGATTCCCGTTGTGGTCACATAGCCATCCGAAAAAGCCTGTTCCACAAATCGTCTTGTTTCCTCCTGACGCAGTTTTTCCTCCTCGATGATGGCATTCAGTTCCTTCTCCATTTCCTCCTTCACGTATGCTGCCCATTCGTCGCCAATGTCCTTCTGCTCGTTCAGCATCTCTCCTGGCGTTGGAGTCATCCGTTCGATGAATTGCATGATGAGTTCCTGCCGCCTGCCCCCTTCGGGCACGTACTGGTTCAGCACTTGCAGGTGGTTGTTGTGGATATCCCGTTTGTCAATCAGTTTGATGTTTTGTGTGTCGCCGTTGTCGCGGGTGATGTTCACGATTTCCGAGCGTTGCATCCGTTCCGTCTTGTCCTCAATGGTCATCTGGGGCGAAGCGATGTGCCCCTCCAGCAGTTGCCGCCACTCCTTGTCCGAGAGGGTCAAACCGTTCAGCCGTTCCATCTGCTTGCGGAGGTTCGTCAACAATCCTGCCTCGCTGGTGATGTGTACACGTTCATATCCTTGCCCCACCAACTGCTGGATGAAAGCCGCTTCCAGTTCCGCCTCGCTCTGATAGCCCCAATCTTCCCGTTCCAACGCCTCATAATGTGCCATCACGGTGGTGTGTTCCTGCTCTGCTATGATGTTGTGGTCTTGCATAAAAATTTATTTTTGTTTTATTTTTGTTTTTCAGAAATTATATCTACCTTTGCAGAAAAATGTAAAGATTTATCATTATGAATAATGTTCAACCCACCGTTTTTAACCCTGCCCAACTCTACCTGCTGGAGTTGTTTTCCAGCGTCAAGACCGAGCAGGAACTGATGGACATCAAGGAACTCATCAGCAACTACTACGCCCAAAGAATGGATGCCATGCTTGAAAAAATGTGGCAGTCGGGCGAACTTGACCAGAAACGCCTTGACGAAATCAATCAGATGGATCTTCATGCTTGGTTGCGTGAACAAAAAGCCGCAGAACAAGCAAGACAATAGACAGCCATGAGAATTGTGCTTGACACAAACTGCCTTATTCAATGCGTAGGTCGCTACAGTTTCTTTCGCCCTGTGTGGATTTCTATTCTTCGAGGAGAGCATACGCTGTGCATTACGAATGAGATTATTGAAGAATACTCCGAGATTCTTCAACGGCTTTTTTGTCCAGAATTCGCAGAGGTTGTCATCACAACGATTCTGAAAAGTCCGCACGTTGAACGCATCAAACCCCACTTCCGTTTCAACCTCATCACAACAGACCCCGACGACAACAAGTTTGTCGATTGTGCCATTGTCGCCAATGCACGGTACATTGTTACCAACGACCGTCATTACGACATTCTGAAACACATCAAATTTCCTTCCGTTGATGTGATTGCTCTGAAAGATTTTCTCGAACTGTAGCATCTATAGTTTTTCTTTCATTCAAACGTCAATAACTGATTCCTGTAATATTTTGCGTTCAACAAGTTCATCCCGTTTCCCATACGTTTAGGGTGAGCCGTTTTATAACAATATGTAAGTCGCCTTGAAGCAGAACAGCGAGCCGTCGAAGCAATGGCAACGCCTCATAATGTGCCATCACGGGGGTGTGTTCCTGCTCTGCTATGATGTTGTGGTCTTGCATAAAAATTTATTTTTGTTTTATTTTTGTTTTTCAGAAATTATATCTACCTTTGCAGCCAATATTCATCAAACGAGATTAATATGGCAACTTTGACAATGAACAAACTTTGGTCTTTTATCGAGAGCCTTTCTCTCTCGCAGGATGACCGCAACTGGCTGGCTGGCAAATTGCAGGAGCCTTCCTATCGTGTTGACCCATATACAATCAGTCCCTCTGGCGACAAATTCTTTGCTGATATCCGCAACGTGCAGGCTGTTGAGAGGGATATTGCAGAGGCTCATCGCCCTCATGCAAAGTTTACGCGATTGGAGACCAAAGAAGATATTACTGCTTTTCTCGATTCTTTGTAGCCAATGACATACGCAGTTCTTTTGTCCGAAGCAGCCAAGGCTGAACTTGCTGTCATCAAAAAGAGTGGTGACAAACCTACCATCAAGAAAATTGCAAAAATGCTGGTGGAACTTCAAGAGCACCCCCGCACAGGTACAGGTCAAGTGGAACATCTGAAACACTACATTTTTGAAGAGACGTGGTCGCGCCGTATCAACAAGCAGTACCGTATGATTTATGAAATTCACGACAAGGAGGTGTTTGTAGCCGTCATTTCCGTGCGTTCCCATTATGGTGACAAGTGACTTCATCTTCATTTAAAACGTCTATAACTTCCTAAAGTTAAATTATTTTTATTTTTGTTATTCAGAAAATATGTATATCTTTGCAGCCAATAAAACCATAGAATCGATATGACAGCCATACAACTCAATTCCATGAACATAGAACTTTGGCAGAGCATCGGAGCCATTGCCGACAGCGAACTCCTAATGAAGCGTCTGACCCGATATGCCAAGAAACTCGTAGCGGAGCGGAAAGCCGACCCTACGGAAATGACCCGTGAGGAATTCTTTGCCCGTGTGGACAAATCTTTGGAACAGGCTCGGCAAGGGCACGTACACAGGATTGAATCAAAAGAGGAGTTGAACCAATTTTTGAACAGCCTTTGAATCCTATGTACAAACATACCATCAACGATACAGAGGTCGTGGTGTTGGTGCTTACCACATACGGTCATTATGGTGACAAGTGACTTCATCTTTATTCACGATTATTAGAATCTTTCTGACATTTTTTTATTTCATTTATTGGAAGTTCAAGAATCTTTCGTGTCTTTGCAACGTGAAACTAAAAAAGAAAAACGATGGAAACAAGGAAAGTTACATACGAGGAGGCCTTGGCACGTTTCAAACACTCCTTAGAGATAAAGCGTGCAGCAGAAAAACGCATTGAAGCACAATGGCGTCGTGAGGGACTCAAAGGAACAATTGTATCATTATGATTC
Organism: uncultured Prevotellaceae bacterium; assembly: GCA_937892315.1. Next base: position 5,414 of record CALAVF010000370.1, read on the forward strand.
GGCTTTCTCTTGAACAAATCAACAGAAAGACATTGTATTCTGTCTGGCAATCTTCCTATGGAGAATATCGATTCCATACAACACTTGGAATCAATTATTCCATTTCTTTTGAAGAGGAGACACCTGTAGGAGGATGTGATACTTATCAGTTCGTCATCAAAAAGATTGATGACCTTAAATCCCCACATGACCCCAAAGTCGAGCAGACCATCTTGGCGATTATCGACCAATTCTTTATAGAGCACCTTGATGTGCTTCTCTATATGTGTGATGATAGCTACGGGCGTGAAGCCAACCGTA
>CALAVF010000371.1 GCA_937892315.1 uncultured Prevotellaceae bacterium
CACGCTTCCGAGATGACGGGCATGAGAGCGAGGAAGACATTGGCAACAGAGTTAGCAAGACATTGGCAAAAGAGTTAGCAAGACATTGAATAGTGTTGTTTGAGATGAAAAGCAACGGAGCCAACAAGACATTGGCAATCGTTGGCAGAAGACATTGGGCATCGTATCCGCAAAACACGGGCGAGATACTTGAGTGAACATTGAGGGTCGTATCTGTTCGATATTCGCCAACGTGCCTATTCGATATTGGCTTGCGTGCTTAAACGTCCTTCGCAAGCATCCCACCTTGATATTAGCCCCCACTCCAGAGGACGTTCGTTTGCACTTTCAATAGAGATTTTCTCATCGTTTTTGTGTTGTGTTTGGCACGGCAGAAATAGAATAGATAGATGGTGAGAAGTGGACGAAATCTGATTTTAGATAAATTTTCCCAAAAATTTTTTGACATTTCTGACAAAACACCTATATTTGCAACATCTTCACGCCGAGGCCGTCTTCGGATGGCGGGAAAGGCTGTTCTGCTGTGGCAGACAAGTGCCGTGAGGATACCATATATGGAAAAAGCGTTTATCATGTCGCTTTGTTCTTGACTCTTCCGAAAGCCTAGGAAACTCTCAGAAAATCGTCAACGGACATCGCAACGATAGATGCTCATGGGTATGTTATATACAGCCCTCATTGTACACATATTTATATTTATATAGCACAAACCTTTCTCAAGGAGAGGTTGAGGTTATGTATAGAATTGTGTATTTGAGGCTTTCAATATAATATATCGGCGTGAGGTCTAGGTTGCTCGTTCTGACGGTTTGGGCAATTCCTAGGCGCCTCGAAGAGTGGGACAAGCAACTGGTGCAGGTCTCACGTTTTTTGTATATCTTGGTTTGTGTCATCAATACATTTTTAGCCGAATCTGGGGACTTATAGGCTCATTCTTCAATTTCCGATTTAATATGAGCAAACAAGGAAAAGTACATATGTACAAAAATTGAAGGCAGCAAATTACGTCTTGAAAGAGGTATGGATGGAACTGTCGTATTTGTTCCATACGAAATGGATCATGGGAATTATAGAATTTGGACAGAGAATCTTGCTCCAACAGGTATTTCCGAGAGTTCTATCCCAGATAAAAGCACAGATGGAACTCCTATCATCAATTAAAGACCTCAACTTTCGTATGTTAAGAAGATATAGGAAGATAAAGGAAGATAGCCGCTTATCAGCGGCGGAAGATAGAGGACTTGTGATTCGTGTTGAAAGAAACAAGTGATTTGGAATTTGTGAATTTTGGAATTTTAACCGCCATCGGGCAGCGAGAAGACGAAGCGGGCACCTGCTGTGTAGGACGTGTCGAGCACGATGTCGCCACCGAGACGGCGGGCGATGGAGCGTGCCACGGTGAGCCCAAGCCCTGTTCCGTCGTAGTATTCGTCGAGTTGCACGAACTTCTCGAAGATGTGTTCAGCCTCTTCGGGTGGCACACCCACGCCTGTGTCTTCGACGATGTACTGCACCTGATGGTCGCCCTGCTCCACTCGGAGCCACACGTTCTCCTTCGTGTCAAGCCCTTGTTGAGCCACGTAGGTCTCGGCAGGATGGGTGAACTTCTGGGCGTTGTCCAGCAGAAGGCTCAGGACGCGGACGGCATATCGCTGGTTGGTCTTGAGCATCACGTCTTCCATACCCTCCGCCTGTTCCATCGAGAAGGTGAGATGGGCGGCTCGGTTGATGCTGGAGTCGTCGGCTGCCTGCACCGCAATCTGGAAGGCTGGCACGTCGTCGCAGCATTCGATGACGGTCATGCTGCTGGCATCTGCCAGTTCGAGCATCTTGTTGACAAGCCCCGTGATGCGGTCGGTATTTTCAGTCATGTGTTGGGCAATGTCCACCTTCTCCTCTTCCGACAATTCCATCCCTGGCATGGTGAGCACCTGGGCGAAGCCCGAAAGGATGTTGAGCGGCGTGCGTATCTCGTGTGAAATCTGCTGGATGAAGTCGGTCTTCATGCGTGACGACTCTTCTGCCCGAGCATTGGCAACCACCAGTTGGGCGTTCTTCTGCTCCAATTCCCGATTTTTCTCTGCCAAACGTCGGGCGGCACGGTAGCGATGGACAAGGAAGATGGAGAGGAAAAGAATGAGCAGCACCAGGGCGGCTGCCGTGTAGATGAGCCGCTGCTGCCGCATGTATGCCTGCTGCTCTGCGATCTTCGCCTCTTTCTCCTGTGTCTCGTAAACAATTGCCAACTCGGCGGCATTGTGCTGCAATTCATAATCGGAAATGGAATCTATCGACTGAACGATGCGTTCTGCCACTTGCAGTGCCTGAGCGTCGCGTCCCGAACGGAGATACGCCTTGAGATAAAGAGCAAGGTACTCACGCAGATAGTAGAGCGAAGGGGGTATCTGCCACGAAAGAGTGAGCGAGTCGAGACGCGGCACGTAGTCGGCGAGTTCGTCCCACCGCTCGGCTCGATTGAGAAATTCGGCAATGTCCACCATTCCGATGTTGGTGCTGGAATAGTGAGAGTTGATGAACTGCCGACTGATTTCGTTTGCTTCCGCACGATGGCCCGTGTTGAGAAGCACGATGGCCTTATGGGTGGCCAAACCGCCACGGAACTCTTCTATCATGGTTTCGGGACAGTCTTGAAACGCAACCAGACTATCGACGGCTTCTTCGGCAAGGGGAATCCAACGGACTGCCTTCTGGAACTGGTCGGAGCCAATGTAGGCATCCACAATATTGTAGGAAACTCTTGCCCAGGTGTAGAGGTAGTAGTAATCCTTCTGCTGGTCGTTCAACTCTTTCAGCATCTTATACGCCTGTTTGAAAGAGGTCTCGGCCTCATCCACACGGTCGAGCACCATCTGGCAATAGCCGATGTCGTGGAGCAAGGCTGCCGACCAAAGCCTGCCATCGGCCGACTGGTCGTGACGGGCACGGGCATAGCCTTTCGTGGCGATTTCGAGCGAGCCTTCGTGGTCGCCCTTGCTGGTCAGGATGGTGGAGAGTTGGTCGCACGAAAAGTAATATGCCGAAGGGGCTTCTGCCCACAGGTCTTCTCCCGCAAGAACCTTCTTATAATAAATTTCTGCCGTCAGTTCTTGCCCCATCTTATAATAGGCTTGGGCATGATAATAGTTGGAGTTGACATCGTCGAACACGCCCGCTCCCTCCAAACTGTCCACCAGGGCCAAGACTCCCTGCGGGTTGGTTTCCATCATGTCAACCACCTGCGTATTATACATCTTGCTCCGTTCCGATTTTGAATAGCGAGACTGACCTGCACCATCGCCACCACATGAAACCAAAAGCCATGCAGCCAACCCGAGTGTCCACAAGAGGAACGACCTTCTTTCAACCTTGTACATCATATCACTTTCATAAACAACTTTACTTTGGGGTACAAATATACAGCATTTTTTTGAATTACGTGCAATTTTTGGAGAAAAAAAAATGAAATCTTTTTCAAAAATAACGACTGCCAAAGCCCTTTCTACCCTAAAAATCAATAATTATATGCAAGATTTCTTATCGTTAAAAAATATTAAAGAAATGATATTATCTTTAGGAAAAAGAGATCATAATAAAAAAATTCCTGAATTAAAAATTGATGAAGTATATGCTCATTGCAAGGATTGCTCCAAATGCTATCATACATGTGGGGAAATATTGTTAAATCCCCATAATCAAAATTATATCTTTTGCTTAAAGTGCAAAATGATATACAAAAAAGATTTGATTCATTTATACTGCAAAGAATGCAGTGAAGAATATTATAGTTATATAATTGATTTCAATGAACCTATATATGAAGATTATTTTCCTGCTACATGGGATAAGTATCATTGTCCTAATTTCATATGTGAAGAAATGGCTTGTCCAGAATGTGATGCAATGCTGTATTATAATGACAAAAAAAAGATATTAAAATGCTTTGGATGTAACTGGACACATTTATTAAAAGATATGAAATGGAAATGCGAATTATGCAATGAAAAATTTACCTCAGGTGTAAAAGAATATGTTAAATTTGAAACAAAACCTTTAGTTAATTGTGTCAGAAATGCCTTGGTTAATAAAGTTCCTTCCCGCCCTGCTGAATGTCTTTGTTGTGGAGCAGAGCCAAGATTATATGTTTTCAAACATAATGAAAAGAATTGTAAAGGTGTTTTATATCTAAGTTATTTACAAAATAAAGAAATGGCTGTTTGCTCCGTTTGTAGACTTGTCCAAAAATTAAGGGAGGTTAAATGGACCTGTCCTCAATGCGGGGACACATTCTTTTGTAATAAAGTTAAAAATGAAACCAAAAGAGACATTGAAATTAAAAAAAATAATTACTTATTAAAGCCCATATCAAATTTTGATAATGATAAAGAAACAAATGAAAAAATACTAAGATTTAGGGAGATGAAAATGAAGATGGCAGGTGTTGCAAATAGGAATTCTGAAATATTAAACCCAAGAGAAAATTATATGAGAGGTAAAAGTTATAACAAAAAAGTTGTTTATGGTATATTTTTGGAAGAAAATGGGAGAAATAAAAAATTGGCAAAAGAAAACAAAAGAATGCCCACTTCTAGATATATTAATAACATAAATTTAATTTCCAATATGAATAATGGCAGCAATGGAATTCTTCAAAAAAATAATAATTTTTCAATAAAAGAAGAAGATGAATTTTATCCCAGTCAAGAATTCAAAAGTGATAAAGAAAATATTAGAGTTTTACAAAACAACAATTTATTTCCAAATGATAATAAGAAATTAAGTAATTACATTTTACAAAAGAAAATTAACAAAGATAAATCACCAAAAAATATAATCATGTTGAATCATATGCAAACCCCAATGATTTTAGGAGATAAAAAATTAAAATATTTTGAAAGACATAAAAATTCTTCCCAAAATGGAAGAGACAAAAAGGATGATATTAAAAATTATGACAATCGCTTTAATCAAAATCAAAAATTTGTTAAATATAACAAAGAATTATTAAAAAATAATATAGATAGATATTCTTTATTAAACAATTATAATGAAAGTGCTCATAAGATGAAAAATGGACTGCCAAAAAGCGACAAAAATATAAGTCTTAATTTGCAAATTAATATAAACAATATTAATTTTAACAATATGCAAATGATGGACAAAAATAATATGTCAAATAATAGAAATAATACTTCAACTTTAAGTGGAAAAATCGAGAGCAAATTTCATTTGTCAAAAAAAGAAAAGATGCTACAATTGTTAAAAGACGAATATGAAAATAATAACAAAATATGCGAAATAGAGCCAGATGAAAACTTCATCCCCGAAGATTTTGAGTTCATCAAGCAAATAGGGGAAGGAACCTTTGGTAAAATATATTGCATTGAATGGCCTAAGAACAAAAAAAGATATGCTATGAAAAAAATGATATTAAGAACAGTGAACGAACTTAATGTAAATAAAGAAAAAACTAATATTTTATTTAATTTCATCAAAAAAACTAACTCCAATGGAGTAATTAGACTATATGGAGACCAATGCGAACAAAAAAATGAGGCAGAATATATCTACTATGTTTTAATGGAATTGGCAAGAATAGATTGGGAAAATGAAATCAAAAGAAGAAGCGGTATTAAAAAATTTTATACTGAAGGTGAGCTTATGGAAATATTAGATCAATTAATTAGAACATTTGCTTTACTTCAAAAAAATAAAATAACTCACAGAGATATTAAACCTCAAAATATTTTACTCGCAAATAAAATGTATAAAGTTTGCGATTTTGGTGAGGCGAAAATAATTTCCACAGATGGCGTCATTCAACAAAGTATAAGAGGAACAGAATTATATATGTCCCCTATCTTATTTAGGGCTCTTAATAGCCGACAAAAGAAAGTTGTCCATAATACCTATAAATCTGATGTTTTTTCACTTGGAATGTGCATTTTACTTGCAGCTACTTTGACATATCAAAGCTTGTATGATATCAGAGAATTAGATAATATGGAAAGTGTTAAAAATATTTTAGTGAAATATTTAATTGCGAAATATTCATATAATTTCGTCGGAACTTTATTAAAAATGTTGGAAGTTAATGAAGATTTAAGACCAGATTTTATTGAGTTGGAAAATTGTATAAGAGATATTTAGATATAATTTTATATAATTGTTTGTATATGATTAGATATTAGGAAATAATATACTTATGAAGATTATAAAGTATATTATATCGAAATTGTTAATTTAAATTATTTAAAGATATTATCTTTTTTGTGAAAGATTAAATATTTTTATTGATT
>CALAVF010000372.1 GCA_937892315.1 uncultured Prevotellaceae bacterium
CTGGCGGGCGGAGTTGATGAAGTCTTGCACGATGAGGAAGTAGCCGGGGAAGCCCATCGTCTTCATCACGTGCAGTTCAAAGTCCAACTGCGTTTTCACGCTGTCAGGAATCGGGTCGCCATACAACTTCTTCGCCCCCTCGTAGGTGATGGCTTTCAGATAGTCCGCTTCGAACTTGATGCGGTATAATTTGTCGATTCCACCGAGTTTTTTAATCTTTTTCTCGGCTTCCTCCTGGGTGAGCACCACATTCCCGTTTTCATCGCGGGTGAACTCGTTGAAGATGTCCTCGTCGGTGAATTTCTGTCGCCACTGCTCCTCGGTGCCAAATTCTTCGGGAATGGCAAAGAATGGCATGATGGGGGCGTGGTCGATGCTGTAGGTCTCCACTTTGTCCAGAATCTCGAGGGTGTTGCTGAGGGCTTCTGGGATGTCCTTGAAGACTTCGTTCATCTCTTCCTTCGTCTTGAACCACTCCTGTTTGCTGTAGAGCATACGGTTGGGGTCGTCCAAGTCCTTGCCCGTCGAGAGGCACAGCAGTCGGTCGTGCGCCTCGGCGTTCTCCTCGTCCACAAAGTGCGAGTCGTTGGTGCAGATGATTTTAACTTGGTGTTTCTTAGCCAGTTCGATGAGCGTGGGCTCGATGGCTTTCTGCTCCTTGAAGGTGTCTCGGTTGGCTCGCTGCATCGGGTCTTTCACTTCGTGTCGCATCAGTTCGATGTAGAAGTCCTCCCCGAAAAGGCTCTTGAACCATTCGATGGATTTTTCCGCCTCCTCAATCTGCCCCTTCATCACGTAGCGAGGAATTTCACCAGCCAAGCACGCCGACGAGGCAATCAGCCCCTCGTGATATTTTTCGATGGATTTGTGGTCGGTTCGAGGGCGGTGGTAGTAACCATCCACCCATGCCTCGCTCACAATCTTGACCAGGTTGTGGTAGCCTACCTCGTTCTTTGCCAGCAAGATGAGGTGCCATCCGCTTTTGTCGATGGCGTTGTTCTCTTTCGAATGCAAGTCGCGGCGGGCACAATAGACCTCACAGCCGAAGATGGGTTTGAACTGTTCCTCCTTGGCCTTCCCCTTGTTCACCTTGTTGCAATAGTTGAAAAACTCCTTGATGCCGAACATGTTGCCGTGGTCGGTCACAGCCATGCCCTTCATCCCGTTCTTGATGGCTTTGTCCACCAGTTTCGGAATGGCAGCCTGTCCGTCAAGGATGCTATATTGTGTATGTACGTGCAGATGAATGAAATCTTCCATGTCTCTTCCTGTCTGTTTATGACCTTTTGCCGCAGGTGTTCTTAAAACTAAACTTAGATTTTATAAAATTCAAGTTGAATTTTATAAAATCGAACTTAAATTTATATAAATCTAACTTGGATTTTATAAAATTTAACTTTAGTTTTAAGAGTCCTTGCTTGGTAGATTGAAAAAGAATGCCTAACTTTGCAGGCGAAAGCGATGGCGGAACGGGTGATGTGATGGTGGAAGAACGAGCCGACTCTTTCAAGAGATGTGTTTAACCGAACGATAAAAAACGAACAACTATGCAGTACAAGTTTAGAGAACTGCCCGACCTGAATGGCGAGGGCAAGCGAAAAATCTATCCGCACGCAGACCATTATCCAGTGATTGACACCGATGCCCTCACTCGCGAGATTGCCGAGCAGATGGGTTTCAACTCGGGCATGACGAAGGGCGTGATTGATGCCCTGGTCAATCGAATCACACACTATATCGAGGTGGGTCACTCGGTGAAGGTAGATGGCTTGGGTGTATTCTACGTGTCGCTGGGCATGAAGGACGGCGTGAAGGCAGAGGAACTGAAGACGGATGGCAGCCGCTACAACACCAACGACGTGACCATCAAGAAGGTGACGTTCAGTGCCGACCGCAACTGGATGCGTGAACTTCGCCGCACCATCGAACTGGAGAAGGTGGGCGAGGTGGCAGAGATTGCCGAGGTGAAGAGCACCGTGGAGGAGCGTCTGGCGGCGTTGAAGGCTTACCTGAAGGAACATGCTTACATCCGCGTGGCTACTTATGCCGAAATGACGGGTCAGAGCCACAGCGTGGCAGGTGCGGAGTTGCGTCGTTTCAGTCAGGACGCATCGACGGGCATCGGTTTTGAGGGAACTCGTAGCACGAAAGTGTATATTTTGAGATAGAATTGGCGATTTTCGGTTCTTTTTTGTGCGGCTTTTTTGCAGTTTTTGTGAAAAAGCCGTACTTTTGTAGCAGTATTTCGTGCGTTTCTGCGTTTAAACAGGCAGAACGATTAAACGAAAGGAGTATGAAAAAGATTCAAACAAAATGGCTTCTGTGGTCCAGCAAGGTGCTGGCTGCGGCAATGGCAATGTTGGGTTTCGTGACTTGCACGAAGGAAAGCGAGGACATGTATGGTGTTCCTGTCATGTATGGACCTGCACCAGCCGATTCGGTCGATGTGGATTCAACGATGATGGAAATGTATGGCATTCCATACGCCAAGTTCCGCGCCACGGACGAAAACAATGAGACAGACAATGAAAGTTCTGAAGAAGAAGTGGACACTGTTCTATGGTAAGGTGCTGTCGGCACTGATAGCCTTGTTGGGGCTGATGTCCTCGTGCTCGCTGTTTCGGAAGGCTGCACCGCCTGTGATGTATGGTATTCCAGACCCTGGCTACAATCCTGCTGATACGGTCAAGCCACATCCGAGTGGACGGCAGGAGTACAAGTTGATGTATGGGGTTGCGCCTGTGAGGTATGAGAAAAACCATACCATTGAGCAAGATGGGGTGAATGTTGAAATCAAAAAGTGACGACGGACATGTCAAAACTATCCATCAAGCAAAAGGTTGGCTTGGAACTGGAACGCCAACTGCGTAACAACAAGAAACAACTGCACCCTTTGCGGCAACTGTTTTGGGAGTGTACCCTGCGGTGCAACCTGAAGTGTAAGCATTGTGGCAGCGACTGCAAGTTTGAGGAACTGACTCCCGACATGCCGAAGGAGGACTTCCTGCGTGTGATTGACGAACAAATCACGCCGCACGTCAATCCGCATGAGGTGATGATTATCATTTCGGGCGGTGAGCCGCTGGTGAGGAAGGACATTGAGGAAGTGGGGCTGGCACTCTACAAGCGTGAGTACCCTTGGGGCATGGTGACCAACGGCATGGCACTGACCGAGGAACGTTTCAAGCGGCTGTGTCAGTCGGGCTTGCGAAGCATGGCGGGGAGTCTGGACGGCATGGAAGAAGACCACAACTGGATGCGTGGGCACGAGAGCAGTTTCAAGAACGCCATGCGAGCCATCCGTCTGTTGGCGGGTCAGCAGCAGGTGATATGGGACGTGGTGACGTGCGTCAACAACCGCAATGTCAACTACCTGCCGCAACTGAAGGATATGCTCTACGAGGCGGGTGTGCGTGACTGGCGACTCTTCACCATCTTCCCGGCAGGGCGTGCCAAGCAGCACCCCGACCTGCAAATCTCCGATGAGAAATTCCGCGAGGTGATGGAGTTTATCATCGCCTGTCGCAAGGAAGGGAAGGTACACGCAAGTTTTGCCTGCGAGGGCTTCCTCGGCGAATATGAGGGCAAGGTGCGTGACCATCTCTACCACTGTGCCGCCGGCATCAGCGTGGCATCTATCCTCATCGATGGCAACATCTCGGCTTGTACCAGCATCCGAGGCAAATACTACCAAGGCAACATCTACAAGGAAAACTTCTGGGATGTGTGGGAAAACCGTTTTGACTCGTACCGCAATCGCCAGTGGATGAAGACAGGCGACTGTGCCGACTGCAAGATGTTCCGATACTGCGAGGGTGGGGGAATGCATCTCAGAGACGAAGACGGCAACTTGCTCCTTTGCCACCTGAAACGTCTGGACAACTAATTTTCTTCAAACCTGTTGAAAATGCGTATAGGACAATCTTTGCCGGCTGGTTGCACCGTCGTGCCGTCAGGCATGATGATGGCATCGGGAGCAGGTGCATCGGCACCTCGTGTCTTTGCGTAGTAGTCATCGTAGTAGATGGGTGCCGTGGCACCCCATTCCCACAGCAGCACGATTGTAGTGCCTACCGTGGCAGAGGTATAGAATCCTGCATAGTTATACCACTTGTAATCTTTCGTTAGGTTGTGAAGTTCAAAGGGTGTGTTGCCGATGTAGCCCGTGAAAAGTTTCTTCTTCATCACGTAGTTGTGGATGCGGCAGTTGTATTGAGAATACCCTGGATAAATGAGGTAAATGACCTGATTGTCAATGCTCCAATTAAAGTAGAGACCAATCTTCTCGAAAGGCCCATCTGTGTAGTAGTCTTCCTGATAGCCATAGCCTTGCGTCTCGAAGATTTTGTCGGAATGAAACTCGATGACCGTATAGTGGGAATCATATTGGTAGCCGTCGCGATCCACATACGACATGCCCCAGTCACCTTCCCATGTGCCAGAGAGACGGTTGGAAAGTTTCTCGTCTTTGCTGCACGAGGTAAACAGGGCGATGCAGAGCGTGGCAATGATTCCTGCAATAAAAGTTGTTTTTTTCATCTTCATTACACTTGAAGGTTTGTTTTTAGGTTGATTATGGTCGCAAAGATACGACATAAAAATGAAACAACGATAGGGAAAGCACTATAAATTGCGGGAAAAACACCGCCATGCAGAGAAAAAACCTCTTCTTTGCAAAAAACTTCCGTATCTTTGTAACAAACTTCTCAAAACTCTCGTTTGTACAGATAGAAGGCAGTCATCGATGCAACTTCTAAGAAAACAGTAAATGGTAAATCGTTAAATTGTAAATAGTATGAAGTGTACATTATTAAAGAGAATGGCGGTGTGTGCCGCAGCGGTGTGCCTCACGTTCGGTGCTGAGGCACAAACGAAAGATTTTGAGAAGTTTGCCAACATCAAAGGCGTGGAGTATGTTCATGTGGACAAAAGCATGATAGAATTGGCTGCCCAGAATGGCGAGTCCATCAAGCATGGCGACTACGTGGTCATTGGCGATGACAGTGGCGACATCCTCCGTCAAGTGGACGATGTCAAGGTCTTCTCCTGCAAGGCGGGCAAGGCTGCCGAGAAATTGAAGAAAGAGGTGCTGGCTCTCTTGAAAAAGGATAAGTTCCAGTCGCTGATTGACGTGAACGATGAGGACAGCAAGGTGAAAATCTACCAGTCGCACGAGGGCGGCAAGACCCAGAACGTCGTCTTTATTGAAGACGAGGAAGACCAAGAGACGTTGCTGATACTGATTGACGGCACGTTTGACATTGCCAAACTGATAGAACAACAAGCCGAAGAAGACTAACCCTTAAAAAACGAGACAGAGATGAAAAGGTCGATTTTATCACTCATGCTGGCTCTGATGGCGAGCAGCATGTTTGGGCAGACGGTGGAGGAACTGTTTGTGAAATACATCACGATGGCGGCACCGAACGCTCAGTATGAGGACACGACTGACGAAGTGCGTGAAGCCATGAAGGAGAACAAGAAGGGCAATGACCTGGGCTTGACGGCAAAGGAGATTGACTTTACGCTGAAAAGCCTCAAGAAGTGTGAACAGGTGCAACTGACCCTCGATGAAGGCCAACTGCAAGAACTGGAGCGAGACATCCAGTCGCTGAAAGGCTACGAGATGCTGTTCATTCAGAATGATAACAAGGAACCGAACGACTCCACCAGCGTTCTGGGTCAACTTTGGAATCAGACATTCTCGCCGAAGTACAAACTCGTGGCGTATGGCAAGGTGAAAGGAAACATCGTCAGCAATATCCTATTGCGTTGGGACATCTGGGGAAAAGTGGCGTTGGCACATCTCGATTGCAAGGTGCGTAAAGACCTGCTGGCACAGGCACTTTTCGATGGCAATCTGGTTAGTTTTGGTGATGACGAGGATGAAGGCAACTTGGTTGACATGAAGAAGGTCGTGGAAGACGTGGACAACGGCCATGTGCTGTTTGTCATTCATGGCAAGGAACATCCTGAATTCCGCACAACGAGTGAGGCGAGAGATTATATGATAAACA
>CALAVF010000373.1 GCA_937892315.1 uncultured Prevotellaceae bacterium
GTTTGTTGGTAAAACCGAAGTACGCCATGTCAGGACGACCGGCAGGACCATAGACGGTAAAGAAACGCAAGCCTGTCGATGGGATGTTGTAGAGTTTGCTGTAGGCATGTGCCATCAGTTCGTTGCTCTTCTTCGTGGCAGCATAGAGGCTCACGGGGTTATCCACTTTATCCTCGGTAGAGTACGGCACTTTCTTGTTGGAGCCATACACGCTCGATGAACTGGCATATACCAGATGCTCTACAGGATAGTGGCGACATGCCTCCAGAATGTTGTAAAAACCAATCAGGTTCGACTGGATGTAAGCATCGGGATTGGTGATGCTGTAACGCACACCTGCCTGAGCCGCAAGGTTCACCACCACCTGGGGCTTGTACTGATCAAAAATGCCGTCAATGGTGGTTTTGTCGGCAATATCACCCTTGATGAACACAAACGTCGTGTCCTCTGGCTTCGCCTTGTCCAACTCGGCAAGCCTGTACTCCTTCAGGCTCACATCGTAATAGTCGTTCATGTTGTCGATGCACACAATCGTGGCACCACGAACATCCTTAAACAGTCGCTTCACCAGGTTGGAGCCGATGAAACCTGCTGCTCCCGTGACGAATATCGTCTTGTCATTCAAACTAATCTTCTCCATCATATTTTTTATTTTCGTGTTCTACCTCATTCATCCGAACCTCCTCACCGCCTCCTCATACGTGTCCAGACTTCCGATGTCGAACCGACCTGCCGACATCTTCCAGGCGTGCATCTCCGTATGCTCCACCATGTAGTGTGCCAAATTGCCCGGTGCATCCTTGCCGCATCCGTTCTCCACCGAGTGCCGCACCAGGTCGAGGTCTTTCTTCACATATATATAAAAAGGAGGCACTGCCCAATGAGACTTCGGCACCTGCGGCTTCTCTTCCATGCCCAACACCTTCATGTTCCCGTCCAGTTCCACCACACCTGTGCGTTGCAACTTCGCCAACTCTGGCTGCTCATGACACATGATGCACGACGTGCCCTTCTCCTTGGCGAAATCGACAAACTCCCCGAACGAGAAGAACAGCAGATTGTCTGCCGCCACCACCAACAGGTCATCGTCAATGTGCAGTCGCTCCATGGCAAACAACAAATCGCACACCGCTCCCAGTCGGGTCTCGTTCGTCTCCGTCCCGTCATCCACGATGGTCACCGGCTTCTTCCATCTGCCAGATACACCCGTCAACTTTCCTCCCAAACAGGGAGAGCCTGCGGGAGTCTTCACCCACTCCTCAAACATCGGAGCAAACTTATGATTCGTGATGATGAGATGCTCATCAATCTCTGGAATCCCATCAATATCGTCCAACATCCTGCCCAAGATAGTGCTCTCCCCTATCCTCAGCAATGGCTTCGGAAAGTTCTTCGTCAACTCTCCCAGCCGCGTGGCATACCCTGCCGCAATCACTATATTCTTCATAAGACCCTCTAAATCTCCCTGTTTAGGGAGACTTTTAGTTTATTAATCATATTGTCCGTATCAAATAATACTTCTTCATTGGTAAACCTGATGACTTTATATCCTTCGCTCTCAAGCCACTCTGTACGAATGGCATCATTCTTTTGTTGTTCTTCTGTAAAATGGTACCCTCCGTCTATCTCCACAATCAATTTGCTCTTTCGAAAAAGGAAATCCACAATATAATCCCCGATGACATGCTGTCTAAGGCATCTCTCTCCCAGACCTTTTCCTTTTACAATAGTCCAGAACACACTCTCTGCCTCTGTCATGTTCCGACGGTTATTCCTTGCATTCTCTTTCAGCAATTCATAATCCATCGGATCCGCCGTCATCCATATTCTCTCCATACACATTCTTTGTCCTCCCCTAAACAGGGGAGTTAGAGGGGTCTATAAACCTCGCTCCATCATCCGGTTTCACCCAGAACACCTTGAAAGTCTTCTCATATTCAGGGAACTGTTCCAGATACCGTGCCGTCAACTCCTGCTCAATCTGCTCCTTATAGGCAGGGTCAACCATTGCGATACAGGCACCCTTGAAGCCCGCACCACTGAATCGTCCGCCCCACACACCCGGCAAGGAACGCATGATTTCGTAGATGGCAATCAGTTCAGGACTGCCACACTCATAGTTATGAATCGAACTCTCACACGAGTCGAAACTCAACTTCCCAAACAGTTTCAGGTTACCCGTCTCCCATGCCGTCACACCCTGCCGCACACGGCGATATTCAGAATAGAAATGCTCCGCACGTCGGGCAAACCTTGCCGGCATCGCAATCCGCGTCTTCTCAAACGTAGCCTTCGGGATGTCCCTCAGGAACGTCTTGTCGAATGTCTTCAGCGGCTGCTCCGTATAAGCCAACATGTTCCACGCCGCCGTCTTGCACTCATACACCCGCAGGTTGTAATCGCTGTTCACCAGCGACCGCGTCAGCCCCGAGAAGAAAATGCCCAACTCAAACTCAGGCATCTCAGGATTCTTCTTGATGATGCGGTATTCGTTGCTGTCACAATCCAAGAACAGCAGCCCGTCCTTCCTGCCCAGCGCGATACAAGCCTGGTCAAGAATGCCGTTGTTCAACCCGATATACTCACGCTCCGCCTCCGAAGCAATCTGCACCACCTCAAACGGCTGCAACGTAATCCCGTTCGCCCTCGCAAACGCCATCACATACGCAATCAGCACCGCCGCTGACGAACTCAATCCGCCCACAGGCAGCGAACCCTGAATAACCCCCTCGATGCCCTTCCGCAACTCAAACCGCTTCTTCAGCGCATACTTCGCCCCACGGACATAATCCCCCCAGTGGTGTTCCCTCACCTGCGTCGGAGCCGTCACCTCAAAATCCACCAAACCCTCAAACGTCCGCGACTCCAGATGCACCCGACCATCCTCACGCACATTAAACCAAAGATCCACACCCTTGTCAATCGCAAAGCCCGTCACCAGCCCATGCTGATGATCCACATGCGCCCCCAACGGACACACCCGATACGGCGCAAAAATATGATACTGATATTCCATAAAACTATATGATACAATGCAACTTGCTTGCAAAGATAACACATTTTCCACATTCCACCAAACTTCATCCCAAAATCATTTCAAACAGACTCTAAACACTCCAAAAACAAAGCCGAGCCCATCAAACTTGACAGGCTCGGCTTTTATGATGGACATACTTCATTGGTTAGAGATTCCACCATTTATATTTTCTCCACCACAAATGACCAATACGTGCAAAAGGTTCCCAGAACACTTCCTCTGGATAACTTGCAAAAAAACGTAGGTTTCGGCAAAATCTCCTCCATGCTTTCCGGACTTGATAGGATGTTTGCCCCTTCTTCATCTCCAACTTAACCATCCGCCCATCATAGTGGCCAAAATTTCCTGCACGCATGATTTCATCCAGAAGGAAACGACCGTCCTTCTCTGATGCCTCGCATATCAACCAGGCTGTTGGCATAGCAAAAACTTCTTGCAATACATACATAAGAGCACCAGAAAATCTATTCATCCCAAGCCGTTTAATTTCACACTGAATGTTTAGCGTCGAGTTTTCCTTTATTTGATGCCATTCCTTTAGCAGCATATAATAATCCAGCACCTGTCGCAATCCAACTCCTTCATCTATCAAATGACGATATATATGATTCATCTGAAAAATCATATCATATTCAGTTTTCAGTGCAGGCAAGCAGATTTGACCTTCTATCTCTTTAAGACATACACATTCATCAAATTTTTCCGTACCATGTCCATACAGATTCTGGAAACGATGGTTTTTAACAGGAGAATTCATAAAAGAAGGTCTCAGATGCACTTCTACAGGTACCGTCTTCACAGGAGGCATCTCCACATGCAAGTAGCACAATGATTTCACAGCATCTTGGCTATACATATAGGTCAGAACCTTTTTGACAGGATGTTCACACGAATTATCCTCAGGAACAATCCAAATATCCACATCTCCACATGTCCGCACATTCTTCAGATGCTCATCATAATACACATGATTTGCCTGGCCTTTCAAAATACAGGTTCTAAAACCTGCTGTAGAAAACTCTTCACACAATTGAAGGCATACTTCCGAAGTGAGTATATTCCTCTGCTTTATTTTTGCCGCATTTGCCGTCCAACGTAATATCTGCTGTCGTTCTGGCCACTGCTCTTTAGGGAGTTTTTCCATTCCTGAAAAAGCGATTCCCAGCAACGATTGCTTCTTGGCTATTTCGTATAACAAAAGCCATTCCTCCTTTGTGGGAATGGCAGACAACTGTTGGCGATTACCTATCGCAACCTGCAATAATTCAAAAAATAACGTTTCCAATTATATCCTTTCCTTTTCCACCGCCCGATACACCTCTGCAACTTGAGTTGCAATATGGTCCCAGTCGTATTTGCCCATATCGTACGATACACGATAATAGTCTTGACTCAAAATCTCTGTTAGTTTGTCACACAGAGCCTCCACATTACCTACAGGGAAATAACACGATTCATCCAAACCCACCTCCATATTTGCAGGGATATTACTCACCACAACAGGCACACTATAACTCATTGCCTCCAACAACGATATGGGCAAGCCTTCATGCGAAGAGGGTAAACAATAACACCTGCAATTGGTCAACAAAGAATGAAGTTTCCGACCTTTCACGAACCCCGTTAGCACCACTCCATTCTCTCTCGCCATCTTCTTCAAACTGCGAGAATAGTCATCTTCAAAATCCGTATCACCTGCCAAGACCAGTTTACAATCCTTGCACTCTGTCTTAACGAAAGCCTCAACCAGATGGTGCAGATTCTTCTCCGGCACAAAACGGCACATACCCAAGACATATTTCCCCTTCTCAATGCCCAACTCCTCAAAATACTCTGGATAGTCACAAACTTCTGGCTCTGGCACACCATTATATATCAAATGAACATGCTCTGTCCTGCCATATTTCTTTGCAATCAAATTCTTAATGACATCAGAAATCACAATCACCTCATCAGCAAACTCACATCCCATCCTTTCTCCCAGTTTCAGCATCGTTTTCGCAGCAAATCCCCACTTGTCACGGTCATAATCAGGACCATGATGTGTAAACACCACTTTCAACCCACACATCTTGGCATACGGAGTCAGCATTGCAGGACCTATCGCATGGACATGCAACACTTCCGCTCCCAAATCTTTCGCCTTGTTGATGGCACGAAAGGTATGAATAATTGCCTCAAACGACTTCTTCTTGGGTGAATCCACATTCACCAGTTTCACCCCATTCCATTCCTTCAAATCATCCTTCACATAGTTCGTTCGCCGAATCACCGTCACGTCATGTCCCATCTTTGCAATTCTCGGGAACAATTCTTCGCTATGTGTCTCCACTCCACCCATGATATTCGGGATACCACGAGTACCTGTCACAACAATTTTCATCGGAAATAGTATTTATTCAAATAAAAGCCGTACCTTTGTGGCAAATTATTATTAATAAATGTACAAGGCTCTTATCTATATCAAAGAATCAATACAATATGCATCTATCATATTGCTATCTCTTCTTTCTGCATTCTGGCTCACATTAACAAAACATAAACACAAATAGTATCATAATCCAAAACAAAGTCTCACTCCCTTTGAGGCTTTCTTTTCAAGAAATCGGGCTATCAATGTAGGTACATACACACCTATTACCACACTCAGCACCCAAAGGGGCAAATATAACCATTCGTTTTCCAATCTTACATACCACCATCTGATTACCATTTGGAAGAATATACCTATCAAAAAAATCTGGAACGTGTAATCTCTAAATGAATAGAAAAGCATTGGAAAAATCCTTGCAAGATTCAGACACAGCGAAAAAGAAAAAAATGATACCAATACTAATAGAAAAGAAATTCATCGGGTCTGGCATTACAGCGAGAATATTCCACATCAGGAACATGACGGCACTTATGCCCAAAGCCCAATAGCCTGCAATATATTTCTGCCACTCATATTTGCAGCACAGTATCCCACCAACGAAAAATGGAATCATGTGACCAACCTTTCCTAAGCCAAACAGGTTAGTAGGGGGGGTAAAATATAGAGCGTGAGGGCTACCATCATCAGCAATGCAGACGACCATATCTTCTTTAGCGCAAACCGATAGACAGGGTAAAGCAACATAAGGTCGAACAACACCGTGACAAACCACATCTCTCCCAACGGGTTCGACCTGAACAGAAGGAACGTGTCTACCAGTTCCTGAGCCGTAACCTGCCTGTGCATCAATGATGGGAAAGCCGACTTCAACAATGTGGCTACCAATGTAAAAGCTAGGAAAGGAATCCCCAGCCGCTTCAGTTTTGCCCTTATCACTTCCCCGTAGCCTTTATCCTTGCGGAGGCAGGTATAGTAGAACAGCCAGCCGCTGATAAATATGAATAGCGGCATGTGAAAGGAATATATCACAGTCTGAATCTTTGTTGCGACAGGTGTGGTAGGGTCATTCGTAACGTTGGTGAGCGTAACATGCCCAATCACCACCAGCAGCATGCTGAACCCTTGCAGCACCGCCAGCCACTCAATCTTCTTTTTATTTTTCATGCAATATTCGTGTACATTTATGGAGATTCGTGTAAATACAAAATCCGTGTATTTCCGTGTTCATCCGTGGCTCTACTTGATCTCAATGTCGCGCTCAGTTTCAGCCTTCGTAGCCTCATAGCCCTGCGAGGCCACATCGGCATTCACGATGTCCTCGCCACGACGACCCTTCAGCGCCTCTTTCGAATCTGCTGACAGGCCATTGTTGATGATTGCATTCGGGTCGCATGTCGAAAGTTTGTCTAAATCCTCCTTCGTAACCGCCCCGTCACGGTACTGCCGACAGATGGGCAGTTCATACATCGAGTACTTCATGCCCAGCAACTGCTTCGCCTTATGCTTTGCCACCCAGAGGGCAGGTGTAGCGATATATTTCTTCATGGCTGGTG
>CALAVF010000374.1 GCA_937892315.1 uncultured Prevotellaceae bacterium
CGAAGGAGGCGGAGAGCATCGAGGCTGTGGAGGCGGCTGTGGAGGGGGGCATCAACCTGATTGATGTGAGCCCTTACTACGGACACTACAAGGCTGAGACGGTGCTGGGGAAGGCTCTGAGGGGCATTCCGAGGGAGAAGTATTGTCTGAGCACCAAAGTGGGCAGATATGGGAAGGACGGTGTGAACACGTGGGACTATTCGGGACGGCGTGCGACGGAGAGTGTGCAGGAGAGCATGGAGCGGCTGGGCATCGACTATATTGACATCATCAATGTACACGACATCGAGTTTCAGGCTGCGATGGAGGGGGGACTGCAGAAGGTGGTGGACGAGACGCTGCCTGCCTTGGTGGAGTTGAAGCGGCAGGGCTTGGTGGGGCACGTGGGCATCACGGACTTGCAACTGGAGAACCTGCGATGGGTGGTGGAGCACGTGGAGGTGGGCACGGTGGAAACGGTGCTGAACTTCTGCCACTACTGCCTGAACGACGACAAGTTGATGGACTTCATGGAATTCTTCGAGAGCAAGGGCATCGGGGTCATCAACGCATCGCCGCTGAGCATGGGGCTGCTGTCGGAAAGAGGTGTGCCAGCATGGCATCCTGCTCCGCGTCCCTTGGTGGAGGCGTGTGCAAGGGCGGCGAAGCACTGTGGGGAGAAGGGCTATGCAATTGAGAAACTGGCGGTGCAGTATGCCGTGAGCAACCCTCGCATCGCCAGCACGTTGTTCTCGTCTGCCAATCCGAAGAACGTGAGACGGAACATCGAATGGGCGAATGAGGTGCCCGACTGGGAGTTGGTGAAGGAGGTGCAGGACATCATCGGTGAACAAAAACGCGTGTCATGGGCAAACTCTTGATTGATGCTCATGCCCACTTGTGGCTGAAGCAGGACACGTGGGTGGACGGACGGAGAATCCTGTCGATGAAGAACGGCAGGAGCATCTTCTTGGACGAGGAGGTGCAGATGCTGCCCCCCTTCATGGTGGACGGCGTGAACTCGGCGGAGGTGTTCTTGTCGAATATGGATTATGCTCGGGTGGGAGGTGCCGTGGTGGTGCAGGAAATCATCGACGGCAACCAGAACGACTATCTGGCGGAGGTGCAGAGGATGTACCCCGACCGATTCTTCTGCATGGGCATGGCGTGGAACGTGGAGGAGGCGAAGGCGGCACGTGGGGCAGGGCTGCGGGGCATCGCTCTGCCTGGGCACAGGATGGAGGGGTCGCTGCTGAGCCTCATGCCTGTCTTCAAATATATGGAGGCGGAGGGCATGGTGCTCTCGATGTGTCTGGGCGAAGAGGTGCGGCAGACGGACGAGATGCGTGAGGTGATAAGGGAGTGCCCGGGGCTGAAGGTGGCGATAGGGCATTTCGGCATGGTGACGACGGGGGCTTTCGAGCGTCAGGTGAAACTGGCTCGTGAGGGGGAGCACGTGATGGTGGAGTCGGGTGGCATCACATGGCTCTTCAACAGCGAGTTCTACCCCTACCCGAGTGCCATCCGCAGCATCAGGCAGGCGGCTGAATGGGTGGGCATGGACAGGCTGATGTGGGGAAGTGACTATCCTCGCACCATCACTGCCATCACCTACAAGATGTCGTATGACTTCGTGGAGAAGGCGAAGGAACTGACAGACGGGGAGAAGCGGCTCTTCCTCGGAGAGAACGCAAGAGCCTTCTACGGCTTCGAGAACCTGCCCGAACTGCCTTATATAAAAAATATGTCGGAATGAGTAAATAACTCAACTTTCGGAAGTTATCGCTTCGCTCGAAGTTAAAGAAGTTAG
>CALAVF010000375.1 GCA_937892315.1 uncultured Prevotellaceae bacterium
GCCGCATCTTCAACGTGCTCATAATAGCCAACCCGTATGATGCGTTCATGCTGGAGGATGATGGACGTGTCGATGAGAAAATTTTTGATGAATATGCGAAATTGGGTCTTCGTTACCCTCCACGTTTCTTTAGGGCGGCATCAAAGGATGATGCGGCTGGGCTGATTGGGAAAAATTCGTTTGATTTGGTGATTTGTATGCCAGGAACAGACAATAATGATGTGTTTGACATTGCCCGAGGCATTAAGACGACATTCCCTTCCTTGCCAATTGTTGTGCTAACTCCCTTTTCGCATGGCATTACTCGCCGCATGGAGAACGAGGATTTGAGCATCTTCGAATATGTGTTTTGTTGGTTGGGCAATACGGAATTGTTGCTGTCTATCATTAAGTTGATAGAGGATAAGATGAATTTGGAGAATGACTTGGCGGCAGGTGTGCAGATGATATTGGTGGTGGAGGACAGCATACGTTTCTATTCTTCGTTGTTGCCCAACCTGTATCAGTTCGTGCTTCAACAAAGTCTGGAATTTGCGACGGAGGCATTGAACTCGCAACTGGAGATGTTGCGTATGCGTGGCCGTTCTAAGATTGTGCTGGCACGTACTTATGAGGAAGCGTGGGCACTTTATTCCAAATATAGTGACAATGTGTTGGGCGTTATCAGCGATTGTCGTTATCCGCTTTCGGCAGATAGTGTAGAGAAAGATGAACTGGCTGGTTTCAAACTGCTTAAAGCCATTCGTGAAGTGGATGAATATGTGCCGTTGGTTCTCGATTCCAGCGAAACCGACAAACAGCAATATGCGGACTTGTGTCGGGCTGCCTTCATCGATAAAAATTCCAAGAAACTGAACCAAGACGTGAAGGATGTGCTGACTCGTTATTTTGGATTTGGCGATTTTATCTTCCGCAACCCTGACACGATGCAGGAGATTGCTCGTGTTCATAACTTGAAAGAGTTGCAAGATAACATCTTTACGCTTCCTGCGGGTTCTTTGAGTTATCACCTTCGTCACAACAACGTTTCCCGTTGGTTGGCCTCTCGTGCCATCTTTCCTGTGGCTGAATTTTTGAAGAAGATTACTTGGAATGTAGAGACTGATGTGGATGCCCATCGCCAGTATATTTTTGATGCCATTGTCAGTTATCGCCGCATGAAGAATCAGGGCGTGGTTGCCATCTTCCATCGTGACCGTTACGACCGTTATAGTCAGTTTGCCCGCATTGGCGAAGGCTCACTGGGTGGAAAGGGTAGAGGTCTGGCATTCCTTGACAACATCATCAAGCGGCGTATAGATCTGAACGAGTATGAGAATGCTAGTGTGATGATTCCCAAGACCGTGGTGCTCTGTACTGATATTTTCGACCAGTTCATGGAGACGAATGGGCTTTACGAAATCGCTCTTTCTGATATTCCAGATGAGGAGATTCTTCAATACTTTCTGCATGGACGCTTGCCGGAGAACTTGGCGGACGACCTCATGTCATTCATGGAGGTGGTGAATGGCCCTGTGGCAATACGTTCTTCTTCTCTGCTGGAAGACAGTCATTATCAGCCGTTTGCGGGAATCTATTCTACATATATGATTCCTTGTGTGGGCGATAAATACACCCGTCTCGAAATGCTCTCAAATGCCATCAAGAGTGTCTATGCAAGTGTCTTCTACAGGGCATCCAAGGATTATATGGTTGCCACATCTAACGTTATCGACCAAGAGAAAATGGCGGTTATCCTTCAGGAAGTTGTCGGGCAAGAGTATGGAAGTGGCTTCTATCCTACCATTTCGGGTGTGGGACGCAGCATCAACTATTATCCTATAGGTGACGAGAAGGCAGAAGAGGGCATTGTGGAACTGGCATTAGGTCTTGGCAAGTATATTGTTGATGGAGGTCTTTGTCTTAGAGTCTGTCCATATCATACAGACAAGGTGCTGCAAACCAGCGAAATGGAGATTGCTCTTCGGGAAACACAGACTCGTTTCTATGCTTTGGATGTTGATGTTGACGGAACTGATGGCAAGGGAGAACCCATGCAGTTCCAAGTGGACGATGCTTTCAATCTGAAGAAAGTCACCGTGCGTGATGCTGACAAAGATGGCTCACTCCAATGGATTGTTTCGACATACGACCCATACGACCAATGTATCTACGAAGGATATTATGAAGGGAAGAACCGCAAAATCATCTCATTCTCGGGTGTTCTTCAGAACGGCGTATTCCCTTTGCCTGAGTTGTTGCAAAAGGTCTTGAAGTATGGACAGAAAGAGATGGGAAGACCCGTTGAGATTGAGTTTGCCGTGAATCTCCATGAGAACAAGACTGGCGAGTTCTATCTTTTGCAGATTCGGCCGATGGTAGATAACCAAATGCAATTGGATGAAGACCTCTGTGAAATTCCTGATACAGAATGTCTTATCCGTAGCCATAATGCCATTGGACATGGAATCATCAACGATGTTTATGATGTGGTTTATATCAAGACGGAAGATTACACAGCAGCCAACAATCCGACTATTGCAGAAGAGATTCAACGCATCAACCGTGGTTTCTTGGAACGAGGGGAAAACTATGTCCTCGTAGGTCCAGGACGTTGGGGCTCCAGCGATTCGTGGTTGGGTGTGCCTGTCAAGTGGCCCAATATTTCCGGGGCAAAAGTCATCGTAGAGGCAGGACTTCGCAACTTTAGGGTTGAGCCAAGTCAAGGCACCCATTTCTTCCAGAACTTGACCTCCATGGGTGTCGGCTATTTCACTGTCAATGACTACCTCGACGACGGCGTTTACAATCAATCCGTCCTCAACTCCCTTCCAGCAGTTGAAGAGACCGAACATGTCCGCCACGTTCGCTTCCCAAGTCCGATTGTCATCAAGATTGATGGCATGAAGAAAGAAGGTGTGGTGTTGATGCCAGCTTGCCCATAGGATAATTTCGGATAAGCGATTCTTTTCCTTATCCTCTACTGTCTGCACCCCACATCATTTTTCGGCGGAGGGTGGAGAAGAAACTTTGTCCTGGACGTGTGATGACGTTGACGACGTAGGGGGCTTTGCGGATGCGGAGGTGGATGTTGTCGGGATAACTCTGGCTGCGTCCGTCAAGCGAGATGAGGAAACTGTGGCTGCGACTTTCCACCCTGAGACTGATTTCGCTGTTGTCGCACAGCACAATCGGTCGCATGTTCAAACTGTGAGGAGCCACAGGCGTGAGGCTGATGGTATCGCTCTGAGGCACAATGATAGGGCCACCCACACTGAGCGAATATGCCGTGCTGCCAGTTGGCGTGCCCACAATGAGACCGTCCGCCTGATAGGTCGTCAAGTATTCGTCGTTGATGTCCGTGTGAATAGAGATCATCGACGAGATGTCATGTTTCAGAATCGCGATTTCATTCAGGGCAAAAGGATAGTCCTTCAGTTCCATCTCATCGCAAGAGATATTCAGCACGCTGTGCTGTTCCACATTGTAGTTGCCATCGTAGATGTCAGCGATGGTATCCTCGATATAGTCAGGCGAGAAACTTGCCAAAAAGCCCAATCTGCCCGTGTTGATACCGATGATGGGGATTTCTTTGCCACCTACTCGGCTTGCCACATCAAGGAACGTGCCGTCGCCACCCATGCACACCACAAAGTCGGCGGTGAAGTCGTTGTCCTTGATGATTTCACACTTTGGCACGTGTATTTTCAGGTTTTCCTTCAGAAATTGATAGAAGGTTTCCGGAATGGCGATGGCGGCTTTCTTCTCCGTGGCAATGGCGAAGAACTTCTGCACGGCAGCACTCTTTCGTTCCTGATATATATTGCCAAAAAGGGCAAACTTGAGCATTTTAGTCATATTTAAGAGTTTTTGTTTGTGATAGTTACGAAAAAAGCGTACTTTTGCAAAGAAATCTTTTTGCAAAGATACAGAATATAACTGATAAAGGCCCATTCCTCACCGATAAATTGGTGGGCAGAAAGCAGAAAAAGTAACTTCTAATTGCTCATTTATACAAAATCTTAACTCATAATGGAAGAACTCAGCATTCTTGAACTTGCGTCGAAAGGTGGATGGATTATGATTGTCCTTGCCATCCTTTCTCTCATTGCCGTTTACATTTTCGTGGAGCGTTTCATTGCCATCCGTCATGCTGGCAAGGACGATAAACTCTTTATGGACAGAATCCGTGACTACATCAAGAACGATGATGTTCGCTCTGCCGTCAATTTCTGCCGCACCACCAACACCGCTGCCGCACGCATCTTGGAGCGTGGTATCAGCCGAATGGGCAAACCTGCCGCAGAGATTCAGACAGCCATCGAAAATACGGCCAACCTCGAGATTGCCACGATGGAGAAACGCCTTCCGGTCTTGGCTACCATAGCAGGTGGTGCTCCTATGATTGGCTTCCTTGGCACCGTCATCGGTATGGTCGAAGCCTTCTGGCAGATGAGCAACGCAGGTGGCAATATCGACATTAGCCTCCTTTCTGGCGGCATCTATCAAGCCATGATTACCACCGTCGGAGGTCTTGCTGTGGGCATCGTCGCTCTGTTTGCCTACAACTACCTGGTGGCAAAGATTGATGGCGTGGTCAATGAAATCGAAGCCAAGTCACTCACATTTATGGACATCGTTAGCGAAGAGAAGTAGTCTATGTTTAAGAGAAGAACCAAAGTCACTCCGACGTTCAACATGGCGTCCATGACCGACATCATCTTCCTGCTGCTCATCTTCTTCATGATTACCAGCACGATGGTGTCGCCCAATGCCATCAAGGTCTTGTTGCCACAGGGCAAGAAGCAAACCACCGTGAAGGCGACGGCACGGGTTGTCATCGACAAAGAACTGAACCTCTATGCCGCTGCTGGCAATGAGCGGGAGCAACTCGTCACGCTCGAAGAACTGCCGCAGGTGCTGAATGCACAGGTGAATGACTCTACCGAACTCTTCGTCTCGCTCTATGCCGACGAGGCAGTTCCCTATCGCAATATTGTCGAGATTCTGAGTATAGCCAACGAGAACCACTTCAAGATGGTTCTTGCCACACGTCCACCTTCTGCCCATGACTGAAAATAAGAAGAAAAATATCAAAGCGGGCGTCACCACCCTGGTGGTGCATGGTCTCATCGTCTTGCTCCTTGCCATCCTGACCCTCTCGGTTGCCAAACCCGACAAGGACAAGGAAGACGGTGTGCCCGTGCTGCTCGGCATGGTGGAGAATGCAGGAGGCGAAGACCTCGGTGGATTGCCTGCTGAGGCAGGCGAAGAGGCAACTTCAGAACCTGAGACTTCGGCAGATTCAGAAGCCGAAGAAGTCCCTCTTGCACCAGCCCCCAAACCCCAGCCCGCTCCCGTTCCTAAACCTGAGCCAAAGCCTGTCGTGAAGCCGACTCCTCAGTCTGCTGCCAAGCCGCTCATCACACA
>CALAVF010000376.1 GCA_937892315.1 uncultured Prevotellaceae bacterium
ACACCGCCTCGGTGGTCTGAGTCACACCACTTGGGCGGTGTGACTCAGACCACTTGAGAGGTTGCGAGGGGAGGGTTTTAGGCCTCTCCTCGTGGGGATGCTTGTTCCTGCCCCGAATGTTACATTTTCGAGAAAAGATGAATCATCAGCGGAAGGAGAAATCAGGTTTTTCCGCCAGCATTGATAACAAACACCAGGAAGTGACATAAACAAAACAAGGGCTGTGTCGATGTTGACACAGCCCTTGTTATTCACTTCACAGTCAGCGTTATCTTCTTCAAATCCTTGTCTTGCGAACTGGTACCGTAGAGGACTTCGAAGATCCCGTCCTTCTGATGCACGGTGTTCGTTTCGGGATCGAAGAACTCAAAGGATTGGGGGGTGAGGGTGAGTTGGGCATTAACCGTCTGTCCCGCCTTCACATCCACCCGCTGGAAGGCTCGGAGCGACTTCAGAGGGCCCTCGGGGTCGGAGAGGTCGCGGAGGTAGAGTTGCACGACCTCCGTGCCGTCACGCTTGCCCGTGTTGCTGACGGGTACGGTGAGGGTGTAATTGCCACCCTGCTTGGCGATTTTGCCCTCGCCTACTTGGAAGGTGGTGTAACTCTGTCCATAGCCAAAGGCAAAAAGTGGGTCGTCGAAGTAACGGTAGGTGCGTCCCTTCATCGAATAATCCTCGAAATCGGGCAGTTGCTCAGAGGTCTTGTAGAACGTGACGGGCAGTTTGCCGCAAGGGTTATAGTCGCCGAAGAGCATATCAGCAATGGCTTGACCTCCCTCTTGACCCGCATACCACACCTGCACAATGGCATCGCACGATTCGGTTTCGGGCTGGAGGGCGATGGCAGAACCCGAGCAGTTGACAAAGACCACCGTCTTGCCTGCCTCCTTCAGTGCCTTGAGGAAGTCACGCTGCACCTTCGGCAGTTCGATGTGCGTGCGGTCACCTCCCCTGAAACCATCAATTCGCACAGGCATTTCCTCGCCTTCGAGAGCCGCAGAGATACCACCCACGAAAACGACCTTGTCGATGCCTTTCAACTGGTTGATGATGGAAGCATAATCAATCTGCAACTCCTTCGCCACATCAATCTTCATGTTGGCACCCCAGGTCTTCACAAAGGTGAAACGCACCTCGATGCGATAAGACTTTCCTGCCTCCGCCTGAATGGCTGTGCGTGTAGGGGTGGTACGCCAAGTGTGCTGCTTCACCCGCTGCTCTCCATCCACAAACACGGCAAAATCGCCACAAGCCTCCACATTCACCACATATTCACCCGACTGCTTGGGTGTGAACACCGTCTCATACTTTGCCGAGAAATCCTCCAAGTTCACCCCTGGGGCGAAGTTGTGCATACCAGCCGTGGTCACTGCCAAAGGAGTGGTGTAATATTGTGTCGTGACAGGCTTACCCTCCATCTCCGTGTTGTTCCAGAACGTGCCACGAAGCCCCTTCTTGCCACCCATCTCACAGCAGGTGTTCAAGAGGCAATCCATCACCTTCTCGTTCGTCTTGTCGCATCCTGGCAGATACAGCAATGACTTCTGCTTCGTCTTGATGCCGTCCAGAATGGTGATGGTGTGATTGGGCGTACCGTTATAGTTGCCCCACATCAAAGGTGCATCATCAGCGTTAGGACCTACCACCGCAATCTTTTCCGCATTCTTCTTGAGTGGCAGCACATCATTCCTGTTTTGCAAGAGCACGACGCTCTGACGTGCCATGTCGAGGGCGATCTGGCGATGCTCCTTCGAGTCCATTGCCGAGTAAGGAATCTTCGACCACTCCACAAGCGACGGGTCATCCATCTCGCCCAAGTCGAAGCGACCTTCCAAGAGGCGAAGCACATGCTTGTCCACCTCTGCCTCGCTGATCAATCCACGACGCACCGCCTCGGGGATGCTCCTGTAAGCATAGCCATAGCCACACTCTACATCGGTGCCTGCCACCGTAGCCTTGGCTGAGGCATGAGTGGCATCGGAGGACGATTTGTGAGAGTTGTAAAAGTCACTCACGGCACCACAGTCACTCACCACCAGATACTGGAATCCCCACTCGTCACGCAGAATCTGCTGCAAAAGTCGCTGGCTGCCACAACAGGGGTCATCATCCAACCGTTGATAGGCACACATCACCTCTCTGACTTTCGCATCCTGCACCAAGGTCTTGAAGGCGGGCATATACGTTTCCCATAGGTCGCGAGGTGTCACATCGACGAGGTTTGCCGTGTGGCGTGACCACTCAGGACCACTATGTACGGCATAGTGCTTGGCACACGCCCAAAGTTTGCGATACTTCGCCGACTCAGGACCCTGCAAGCCACGCACCACCTGTGTGCCCATCACACTGGTCAAGTAGGGGTCTTCGCCGTATGTCTCCTGACCACGGCCCCAGCGGGGGTCACGGAAGA